>JBGSXT010000770.1:0-5157 GCA_041751295.1 Mariniblastus sp. | reverse complement strand
GAGGCGGTTGGGCTGAATCGTAAAATCAACGTCTTCGCCTGGGGGTAACCGGGATTCCTCGGAAACTCGAACGTTCAGAACGGTCCGCAGCAATTCCTCGCCAAATTGATCTTCCAAATCGGCTCGAAATGTGGCAGAGACAATCCAGGAAAAGTTTTCGTCACCAAAAGCCGTCGTGTATTTGGCGACCTGTTGGTCTCCGAATTTTTCCCGGCTGGCATAAAAAATACCTTCCCGTTCGCCATTGGAAACGGACTTGGTGAACAGTACACCGGAATTGCCGGTTTTAACCGCGTCTCCAAGAATTAGCCTGGTCGTTCCCGCCATCGAAAATGGGTTGGTCAGGATCATGACCGTTGCGCCCGACTCCAAATCTTCGAAGCCGGAAAATCTCGTCGATTTGTCCAGTCCCTCTGGCCGGTGTAACCGGACACCGGCGGAAGGAAAATGAATCAGCTTGCTTTCGTCAATCCTGTTGGTATCGCGAGCGAAGTTCTTCTCCATCCGATTACTGATTGTGTTCTGTGCCAGGTCGTCGGCAAAGATTGGCTGATAAACCTGTTTAGAACCGGAATTAGCTGGCGATGTCGAATCCGCAGTCGAGGTCGCAGACCTTTCGCCAGTGGAGGTGCGGTCCTGCGAATCATTTTTCTGTTGGCAGCCGGGCAGGAGGAAAATGAACAACAGCAACAGACTGGCAGGATTTTTCATTTCCGATCTTTCAGAAGCGTTCGACTTCGAACATGCTACCAATAAACGGTTCGAAAAAAAACAACCTGATCCGTAAAGACCAAAAAACTGCCGTTACAAATCAAACCGGAAGGTTTTCCTAACCAATCGCCACACGCGTTGCCCAATCGTTTGTGAACCGACTTGAACTTTAGCTTTGCCGGTGCAGCCGTCGCAGATACTTCGATCAGAGTACCGAAACGGAACGCTAACTTGAAACGTTGCGCTCTGCGGAACATCGACTCCATCGTCGTTTTGCGTTGTAATCAGATCACCTCCAAAGCGGCTGGAGAGCCCTTTCGGCACCGATTTCATTTTGATCGGTGAAATCGCAGCGGTTTCCGCTGGAATAACGGTGCCGGGAAGGGAACCGGGAAACAGCTCGACCGCCTGTTCCCGTTGGACAAATTCGATTTCGCTTTGATCGATCGTCAGGATCGCTTCCAGGCTGTTTTCGTCCGGGACAACGCGACCGACCACCGTGCTCTGTTCCAGGTAGCTGCCGATGTTTCGCTGTTCGAGTGGATAGCCATACCATGCTTCCAGCGAACCTGAATCGGATTTGTGTTGTGGAATTCTAACTGGCGGAATCAGAATTCCTGCCTCGGAGGCCGTGACGCGAAGTCGTTTCACATCATTAAGTCGCTGCCTCAGATCAGCCTCCGCCGATGTTACTTCAGCCGCCGCCAGTAACAAGTCATCGGCGGAGCCATCTTTTTTTTCCGCAGAGTGGGATGCCCTCACCAGCGTATCGTACCGGGATTTACTTGCCTGAATTTTTGCCTGCAGTTTTTCCAGCTGAACTTCCAGATCACTGTTGTCCAACTCCAGCAACAACTGTCCCGATTCGACGCGGTCGCCAAAGTTTACGTGGACATTCTTCAATGTTCCAGCAACGTCGACGTAAACATTTTCAGCGTTGCCTGCCTGAACAATGAATGGACATCTGACGTAATGCGGAATGGGGATCAACAGGATTGCCGAAAACACCAATACCAATACAAAACCGGAAAAAGCAGCGCGACTTCGATTCACAGTACCAAACCTCCCTGGAACGGAGAAAAATCTATAGGCTTGGAGCACAGGCATTCCGATCAAGCCCCAAATCGCCAGTAAAGCAATCAGCTGTCCGACAATTTTGACGCCGTACGGTTCAAGTACAGAGTACAGGAACCAGAAAATCGAAAACGTAATGATCCAGCGATAGAGTACCGCTGCAACACTGAACGTGGCGAAGAACCACTTGTGCCGCTTCGGCAGAAACGGGTCGGGTCTCGATTCGATCCCCAACATCCAACTGGCCAGCTGTCGTTGAAGAATTGTAGTCGCTTTCTGTCGCAGGTTGGGAATTTCGAGCAGATCCGACAGGATGTAATAACCGTCATATCGCAGCAGCGGATTGGCGTTGAACGCAATCGTACTGATTGACGAGACAAAGATGATGTTGAGCGCGAGCTGATTCGCGATGCCCGGTTGACTGAACCACCACACGAACGTGGCGATCGCCGCCAATATCAATTCGAAATAAATACCGGCCGCAGCAATCATCGCCCGTTTCCATTTGCTGGGAAGGGTCCATGAATCACTGACATTGCAGTACAGACAGGGGGTCAGCACCAACAACATGACTCCCATCTCGTGGCATTGTCCGCCAAATCGCTTGCATGCCAGGCCGTGCCCGAATTCGTGAATGACTTTGGTTACCGCCATCACCAGAGCCAGCCAAATCCAATTCTTCGCGGCGAAAAATTCATGAAACGCAGGCAGTCGGTTAGTGAATTGTTCAAACTGCGTGAACAGCAGTCCAGCGGCAGCCAACCACAGACAAATTACCAATCCAAACGTCGGCCAGGTGAATATCCAGCGAAACCAGCCGTCAAGAAATGTCAGCAGGCCGTCCGGATCGAAGCCCTTGAAGCGAACCGCAAGTACGTTGGTGAGCGCACCCTTGAATTGCTGAAATGTTTTCTGATCCCCCCGATGTTTCAATTCGATACCTTGACCGGCAGCATCGGATACCAACAGACAGCTGCGATAAAGTGTGCCGATGAATTGGTAAAGCTCCTGCATCGTGATTTTTTGCGGCGCAAACTCGTAATCAAATGCCCGTTTTATCTGCTCCGGGCTGCGGTTTCCGTCCAGCATCTGCAGCAGCGCATGTTCTTCCTCTTCAAAACGATAATATTTCAGCGCGATGGGATCTTTGATCACCCAGTAATCTCGACCCTGGTAACTTTGACGCCGGATCGACACGTCCGCCCGCATGCGCACACTCAGCGGACGGCTGGCACTCGATTCGGCAGATTGGCTTTGCGCGGCAGTCGGCATTTGAACCAGGCAGTTTCAAGGGAAGTTCATCAGCGGGAAACTACTGGAATTCAGCTGTTTCACGCAACGGAGAGTAGAACGATTGTCCCCAATCGTTTGCACGAATCCTCTGAAATTCAGTTGTTTCATACAACCGAACTTGAAATCCAGGTTTCCGCTAGCTACCAATCAACGTTTTCTCGTACAGTCGATACGTTTTGTAATGGTCCAAGGGCATGGTCCGACCCGTCGCTTTGATGGACGCATCATTCTGGGAGTCGATCCACGAAAACTCCCATTGCCGGTAATTCAAGCTTGCCAATCCCCGTGTTCGCATTTCAATTGATAGCAGGATGCCAACTCCTCGCCGTCGATAGGCGGGATCGGCACCAAGTGCAATCACCCTGGTTCGTTGGGTTCGCGGCAGCCAAAACAGAAATTGTGGCAACCGCATCCAATCGTAACGGCCCCGTGATCGTCGCAAGGCCCAATTAACATCCGGGACGTTGACGCAATAACCGACAAGTTTGTCCTCCCAGTAAGCCACCAGAATCATTCGCGGGACCAGGACCTGTTTCAACTGCTTGATCATGAAGTCAAGTTCTTCATCAGTCAGCGGCACAAAACCCCAACCGGACTGGCGAATTTCATTGCCAATTCTGTTGATTTCGCGCAGCGTTGCGTCGATGTCAGCCCGTTCAACGGAACCAATTCGCAGTTTTGGATAGCGATCCAGAATCCGATCCGTGGCGCCGAGCAATTCCGCATCGCGCTCTTTGGCAATGTCGTACGTCGAATCGACATCGTACAGATACGCGTTGAATTCACGAATCGGCTCGAATCCATTATCAAGCAGCAGCATTTCATAGTAATCGGGATTGAACGCCATCATGACAAACGGCGGGTCGTCGTTCCCTTTTACCTGAACCCCGAATTCACTCTTCATCGATGGATTGACGGGTCCCCGCACTGATTCGCAGCCTTGCTCGCGCAGCCAGCCTCCTGCCGACTTAAACAGCACCTCGGCTGCATCCGGATCGTTCAAGCATTCGAAGAATCCAAAAAATCCGACCCGGTCTTGATAAAATTCATTGTGCAAATCGTTTTTTATGGCGACGATCCGGCCAACCGGTCTTCTGTTTCGATAAGCGACGTACGCCTGGCGGGTGGCGTGCAAATAGAACGGGTGTTTATCGGGATCAAGCATCGTCCTTTCCATGAAGCGCAATGGAAAAACAACGTTGCGATTGTCGCGATAAATGAGTCGACGCAGATCGAAGAACTCATTCCAACTGCGTCGCGATTCGACGGGTCGAACCGTCAGCTGGCCAGCACGATCAACCATCGTCAGGCAATGGAGCGCTGAGCGGTTGCCGCATTCCCTTCGTGCAGCGGAACTTTACGGGCAACCTCGACGATCGCAGCGACCAACTGTTTCATTTGGTCGGGTGTATGCAAAGCGCTGGCGGTCATCCGAACAATTGATGTCCCGTAGGGCACGGCGGGATACATCACCGGATTGACGATGATATGGTGTTCATCATGCAAAATGCGTACCGCCTGAAGTGCCATCAATCCGCGGGTGAAAAGCGATGTTACCGCACCCTGAGGATTTCCAATGTTGAAACCGGCTTCCCGCAATCCGTCGCGCAGCGTATTGATGTTTTCCCACAACTGCATTCGCCGCTCTGGCATGGACTGCATCAGCTGCAAGGACTTGCGTGTTCCCGCGACCAGTCCGCCAGGCAAGGCCTTGGTGAGCATGAATCCGGGGGAAACGTGCTTCACAAACCTGAGCACTTTTTCTGGGCCGCAGACGTAACCTCCAAAGGTACCAAACGCTTTGGCAAACGTGCCACCATGCAGGTCCACTTCATCATCGACGCCAAACAGCTCAGGCGTACCGCGTCCGTTTTCACCGAGCACACCTGTACCATGGGCATCGTCGACGAAGAGCTGTGCCTTATATTTGTGCTTCAGTTCCACCAATTCCGGCAAGGGGGCCAAATCGCCCGTCATTCCATAAACTCCATCGACCGCAATCAATTTTGGTTGATCAATCGGGCACTGTTTCAGCTGCGTTTCCAAATCGTCCAGATCGTTATGTCCAAACCAGGTCGC
>JBGSXT010000769.1:0-3806 GCA_041751295.1 Mariniblastus sp. | reverse complement strand
CAGTCCGACAACAACGACATCAGGACGGGTCAAGGCGATACGGCCGAGAATGTAATTGGTTTCATCATCGTCATGTTCGAAGCCCAAGGGCGGGCTGTAAACGCCCACCGTCTCAACGCCGGGCCAATGCCGGTTCATCTTCGCAGCTGCTCTGGCCGCGACCCCTTCCGCCGCGCCCAGCAGAAAGACTCGCAATCGCCCGGGCTGCTGGTACGAATCAAACAGACTTGGAACCAGCTCCGATCCGGGGACACGTTCCGGTAATGGACGACACAGAAATCGAGAAGCCCAGACGATCGGGAATCCATCAGCCAGGATCAGGTCCGCGTGTCGATACGATTCCTGCAATTGCTGATTCCCGGTCAGCAGAACAGTGTGATCGACGTTCGGCGTGACAACATATCGACATCGACAGTTGTTCACATCGTCATCAACCCATTTTTTGAGTTGCAGTACGGCGTCACGCATGGCGACGGCATCGATTTCAATTCCGAACAGTGATCGTTTTGGAAACATTTTCGCTGCTTGAAATTTCGACTGTGTGAGTTAGGCCTGGTTACTAAATCATATGACCAACTTTGTACCTCGCTGACGAATACCTTAGCCGCGCCAGTCTCCTCGAATGGATTGGACGCCAATTGTATCGGTTTTAATGATTGCGGCAGCCGGAAGAAAGTCTGACCTGATTTACCTGCTGGAAAATTTGAATTCCCTGCTGTGTAACCAACAATTTAGAACAAACCCGGGTTTGAAATTGTTTGGCTTGGGAGTTGATGCCGGGCTAAGGCGAGCGGCAGATAAAAATATACCGTAGGACGAATTGCACGCCATGAACCTCTGGAAAAACAGTCTGCTGGACGCCTATCGATACACCACCTGGCCATGGCGTGCTGCCTTCATCCGCCAAATGAAGCAGAGCCGGTCGATTCCATTGGCGGTACTGTTCTATCATCGGGTCGCCAACGATTTTCCCAACCCCTGGACGATTTCCGAAACCGGTTTTCTGCAGCAGATCGACTGGCTGCAAAAAAACTTTGAGCTGATTTCACTGGCTGAGGTTCAGCGGCGCATTCGGGATGGCAACTCGCGGCCGGCAGTATCGATCACGTTTGACGACGGCTACAGCGACAATTGCAGTTTCGCCTTGCCCCTGCTGGTGGAACGCGGCATTCCAGTGACGTATTTTGTCACGACCCATTACACCACGCATCAAAAACCCTTTCCCCATGACGTGGCCAGGAATGTTCCCCTGCCTGCAAATTCGATCGAATCGCTGCGGGCCATGGTTCATGCGGGCGTTGTGATCGGTGGCCATACGCGAACGCACGGGAATCTCGGGTTGCTGACCGACGCAGCGGAAATCCACGACGAAGTCATCGCTGCGACGCGCGAGATGGAATCGATGCTGGACACGCCGATCCAATATTTTGCGTTTCCTTTCGGACAGATGCAAAACCTGAATCCGCAGGTGTTCAAGCTGCTTGCCGATCAGGGGTTTTCAGGTGTTTGCAGTGCCTACGGCGGATTCAACGCTGTGAACGGTGACAGTTTTCACCTTCAAAGAATTCACGGTGACCCCAACTTCGCGCGTTTGCGGAACTGGCTGGCTTTCGATCCTCGCATGGTTCGAGTCAAAAAATATAACTGGCAACAGGCGTTAAAATTGTTTGACGGGCATCAGTTGGATTCCCGGCAAAATGGTCCTGAGAACGCTACGGTCGTGGGCGAGGGGTGCGAGCTCAGCTCGGCCGGGCAGGTAACCAACCGATGAACGGAACTCAGCGGAATATCGAATCACCCACAGAATTCGATTTCAATAAATCAACCAAGGGCAATGCAACTCGACCATTGAATGTCATGTTTGTCATCACCAGCATGCCCGTCGGTGGTGCTGAGACCTTGCTGGTCAACATGATTCGCCAATTTGATCGGACGCGGATTGTGCCCTCGGTCTGCTGTCTGAAACAGAAGGACGAACTCGGTGAGTTGATCTCGGGTGAAGTGCCCGTCCATTCGGATCTGATCCACCATAAATTCGATGTTTCCGTGGTCGGTCGATTGAAGAACCTGTTCCGCGATCAGCACATTGACGCCGTGGTTACGGTCGGTGCGGGAGACAAAATGTTTTGGGGCCGCTTGGCCGCCTGGTATGCCCGCGTTCCGGTGATCCTGTCAGCGCTACATTCGACCGGTTGGCCCGATGGTGTCGGGCGATTGAATCGGATACTGACCCGCATCACCACCGGTTTTATCGCGGTCGCCCAGGCGCATGGGAAACACTTGGCCGATGGCGAGGGTTTTCCCAGGCACAAGGTATTTGTGATTCCGAATGGAATCGATACCGATCGCTTTCAGTTTGACCCGGCAGCCAGAAAACGCTGGCGGCTGAAATTGAATATTCCGCCAGACAGCCCCGTGGTTGGCATCGTCGCCGCGCTGCGCCCGGAAAAGAATCATGCCCTGTTTTTGAATTCGGCTGCCGCTGTTCTTGATCAACTGCCGGATACACATTTCGTGATCGTGGGTGACGGGCCTGAACGCTCGGGAATCGAACAGCTGGCCGACAGTTTGCGGATCCCAAATGCTGTTCACTTGGTTGGCTGTACACAAGATGTTCCCGGCATTCTATCGATGATGGATCTCTTTTCTCTGACGTCAGACAACGAAGCCAGCCCGGTTTCGATCATGGAAGCCATGTCCTGCCAGCGACCGGTAGTGGCAACCAATGTTGGGTCCGTCAAGGAATCGGTGATCGACGGAACAACGGGATTCCTTGTTCCCGCCGGGGACCTTCAATCCATGACCTCCCGTTGGATCCAGGTACTGTTCGATTCCAAACTTGCCGAACAATTGGGTTTGGCGGCTCGCCGCCGGATTGTTGCGGGAAGCTCCCTGGATTCAATGACGGAAGGCTACATGGAGTTGATTGAGGCGCTATACCGCTCGGCCCGTGCCGTGCCGTGCCTGATACCGATTCGCGACCTCGCGGCATCGGAACGTCAGACGGTATGCTGACGAGGGTGGCTCCAGCCAGTCATTCGGCAATCCAATTCTGCGCCCTCCACCAACTATTTCTTCCACCGATCACAGAGATCGTTACATCGTTAACGAAAAGTCAACAAACTCAGTGTTGAACGGGTACAACTACGTTATCCGATTTTGCTCCGCGACTTAAGTCCTTAAAAATGGGGTCTTTCATGACCAGTTCTTCCCATTTTTCGATCGGCTCGTACCAAAGGCCACCAATATTAGCTTCCAAAGGAATGATCCAATCGGCGTTGATCTTGGCCACGAACGCGAAACGAATGAATCCCAACTATGCGGCATCAACTGGATCATTCCAGCTTTTCAACGATTCAAGTTTCAATGTACACCCACACAGTAGATAAATGTGGTCTGTCGTGTCGGCTCTGGCGAAGGACTCCGCAGGCTGATCAACTTAGTAAGAATAGAATTGCCAGCTCGATTCGAGCGCAGAAAAAACGCCCGCTCGGCTGATGCCAAGCGGGCTATGGATCGAATTGTATCGCGTTAGCTTCGTTCACCGGGCCGTGGAATAAACCGAATCACAAGCAGCCATTGTTTGCATCATCCCCGTGTCCTAGCCACCAGACAACAGCGTCACAAACGGATTTACGTCCAGCAGGCTGACAACACCATCCTCATTGGCGTCGGCTTCGCACTGGAAATCGCCTGATGTCAGAAGGGCCACGAACGAGTTGACATCCAGCAGGCTGACGACGCCATCCTGATTCACGTCGCCGAGATCAAAATCACAACCCGCTTCCACCAGAATGATACGGCCG
>JBGSXT010000768.1:0-1990 GCA_041751295.1 Mariniblastus sp. | reverse complement strand
GAATCGGGCACCCTTCTTATTAAGCTCGTCAAGAATTTCCTGTCCAAGTTCGTTTCGAATTACATCTTGAATCTTATTGTCAGAGCGGTCAACGTCCCCAGTCCCTGGTTGTAAGTCACACTCGCCTGATTCGACCCATTGAAGGTCAACACGGCCACAATCGAAGTCACGGTCGTTCCCGACGTTGCTCCGTTGTAAATCGTCTCCAGCGGCACGAGCACTTGCGGATTGATCGAGTCGGCGCGGTGGATCAATGCGTCGGTACTGGAAAACGCCAGTCGGATGGGAAACGCTCCCGAATGCAGGACGTTATTCGTGGGCCCAAGTTCCGACGCATTCAGCTTGGCTGAAAAGGTCCGTCCAACCGCAATATTGACCGTCGCGGCGGCACTGTTCCCCGTCCCATCGCTGACTCGATAAGTAAAACCATCGACGCCGACGAAATTGCTGTTGGGAGTATAAGTTCGAAGTTGGGGGCCAACCATCTAAATAATAAAAAATTTTGTCAAAGATTGTTTGTTGGCAGACAACATTGACGGCATGAAAACAGCTCCCTGTTTTCCAGAACTTGTGGCGCGGCAGGCAAACGCAGAGGGAACGAGAGGCATCAGATTCAGAATCCGTTGCCTGGGCGCAGCGGTAACGAACGCCAATCTTTCCTGTTATCATGGCACTTCCCAGCTGCGATCCAAGCGGTAGCCCTGTCAGGTCGACAGCAGCGCCGGGCCGCCATGCGAGCGACGCTGGGCAACACCGCCCGACTCGGCCGATTGCTCAAGGGATGCTGGCCGGCCCGCGACCCGACCAAACAGACGGCCAAAGTCCTTCACCAAATCGCACCAGATTTCCCGGCTCAGACCCAATCGGTCCAGGATCGGTTTGCACCTCTCAGGAATCCGGCCACGCCGGCCTTGGGCAATCTGCCGTCCTGTCCAGTCAACCAGTTTCAGATAATCCACCAGCTTCACCGGCAAGAAGCCCTTGTCGCTGGCGCGCGCATCGGATTGACTGACCAGCGGACCGACAGCCTTGCGCTCGTTCAAATAAACTGGCGACAACCAGCGATCGCGAAGCCCCGCCGCTACCGCCCGTTTCTGTTTCGCCGTTTTGGCTTTCGATCGGGACTTGGCCTTCAAAGATTCAATCCGATCCTGCACCGAAGTGAAATCGCTTGCTTCGGGTGTCTCCGCAATCGCGGCCCGAACCGGATTGAGATCGACGTAAGCACTGCAGGCCAGCATCGCAGCCTCATCCAACAGCGGCTGGCTCTTGAAGCGACCTTCCCAGAAACGACCCGTGCACTGGTCCTCCCGGTTGGCCCTGACCGCCACATGCTCAGCCACCTGACGCATCAGCCAACTGATATCGGACAACCGGGACCGATATTGGGCGAGCATCTTCTTACTGGAAGTCAGCATGTTCAATTCGAACTGCGTCGGATCGCAGGGAGCACCGTCTTGGTCCTTGCGTCTGGGAAACAGAAACCAGATCCGCCGGGCGACTTCATCATCAGTCCACGTCTCAACGACATCGGGCCGGTTGCGCAGAATACAGTGCAGATGGTTTCCCATGATCGCGTATCCCAGGACATCAATTCCATAGAATTTCGCGAGGAAGATCAACCGATCCTTGATCCAGTCGCGCCGATGTTCGTACGATTTGCCGCTGAATTTATCGATTCCGCATAGCATCGCCCGCCGCACCGCCCGATTAATGCAGTGCATCACGCTGACTCTATCGGGATCAAAAATCTCGCTTCGATTATGCCGGGCCATGGTTTATTCTCTCCTCGTTTTGATCGGACGCCCGAAATCTAGCAAACTTGAACAACACCGTCAATAGTTAGATGGGTGGCCCCATGTTTGCCGCTAGATACCACGTCGATCGTTTTACCGGATCAATAGCAATATCCAGAATTCGACCCGACATCAGTGCCGGACCGATTCCGCGAAACGGCAATGCCGACACCAGCCCCGAATTGATTCCGGGC
>JBGSXT010000767.1:0-6700 GCA_041751295.1 Mariniblastus sp. | reverse complement strand
GGCATGGCGGACAAGGCTCAAGCGTTTGCCTTCCAGCACCCTGGCGTCACGGTATTGCGACGCAAGGAACGGGGTGGAAAATCGTCCGCCATGAACATGCCTTTGCCGCTGATCCGTTCGGAAATTGTGGTTGTGCTCGATAGCGATTCGCATTTGGCGGAAGGGGCGATCTGGCATATCGTCCAACCGTTCGCCAATCCGCGCGTGGGTGCGGTTTCGGGCTGTATCAGCGCCAGAAATCCATTTGAAAGTATGGCTACGTTTCTGCAGGCATTCGAATACCGTCGAACCATTTTTATGGGCCGGATACTGCAATCGCGGCTGGGGATTTTGGGGATTGTGTCAGGGGCATTAGGTGCCTTTCGCAAAGAAGCGCTGGATCGCGTGGGAGGCTGGGACGTTGGGCCGGGCGAAGATGGCGATCTGACCATCAAGATTCGCAAGTGTGGTTACGATGTCGTGTTCAAACCGGAGGCCAGCTGTTTCACCAACACACCTGTGACATGGCACGCACTGATTCGCCAACGTCGACGCTGGGAGTGGGCCGCCATCACACTGGAATGTCGCAAACATGTTGATGTTGGAAATCCGTTTCGCAAAAACGCCCGCTTGAGCGACTTCGTGATGATGGTTGAACGCTGGCTGTTCAATTTCATCCTGGTCTACACCGGCATCATTTCGGCGATCTATCTGGCCTGCGCATTCAGTCCGCGATATGTACTGTATCTGACCATGGCATTTTATCTCGTTTACTTTGTTTGCGAGCTGTTGCAACTGCTGGTCTTGGCCTATTACTCGCCCAACCGAAAAAGCGATCTGCTGCTGGGAATCGCGACGCCGCTGATGCCGGCCTATTTAGCCCTGCAAAAGCTGGTGACTTGTTGGGCGATAACGGAAGAGCTGCTATTTCGCCGATCGTTTCGCGACAATTTTGTTCCTCAACGTGTGCGTGAAGCAACCTGGCACTGGTAGGAACAACGACCGGCTGACTGATCGCGGCCTAGGTCCAATGGTCGGCAACCCACGGCGTGGGCAGGACTTTGCGGTACCATTTGCCGCTTCGCCCGGCAATTGCATCGGGCGGATTTGGATTGCCGTGAAAAATAATGATCTTGGCATTGAGTGGCTGTTCAGGCGGCTGGAACCAGGCTTTCAGGCCACGTCGATTGCAATGGTATTTGAAACTCTTGCACCACTGGTCCGGCCAGTAGGATAGCGTGCCGTGCGTGGCAACGTACCAGGACAGATACTCCTGTTCGTTACGGACTTGTTGACGCACAGCAGCGTGATTCTTGCGAAAGTAATCAAGAATATCCGCGTGAGCGTTGATCGTAAAACGATAAACGGAAGAGTTTCCCGTGATATCTTTCTTGACCCAATCCTTGATGATTGTAAATTCCGCTTTGTAATCGAAGAAACAGTCGATGTTGTCGACGATCACAACATCCAGGTCGACGAACAGTGCTTGCCCGTGCAGATCGTACAGCGGAGACGAAAACGTCGTGAGTTTGTCCCACCCCCGCTCGGGACCATTGGGAATATCCAGTTCGATCAATGGGAATGTTTCGATCGCGGCATCCAATCCCCGCCGGTTATCCGTCAGACAAACAAATCGGAATGGCCGGGTCAGGTGACGATTCACCATCGAGCACAGAGTATTCACGTACTGGGGGCTATATTTGGTTCCCCATTTCATACAGATCACATTGACTTTTTCGGAACTGTTTTGATCAGCAGGCGGCATCAGGTCAATCGCACGAAGGAAAGTTGATTTTAGCGGGCGAAGTTGGTTAAAACTATCTCGAGTGCTTCGGAATTCCATCCACAGACCTTGCGTTTGCATCGGAGGCCGGTTTTTTTGAGCGAAGTGTCCTGTTGTAGCATCGGCAATGCCAGGCGACTGATGAAGCCTGCTATCGCCGCCCCATTATTTTTCCGGTTTCTTCGCTGGTCCTCGTTGAACGTCATGTCCAGGCTCCAGTGTAACTGGTTTTCAACCTTTCAGTGATCGCGGATCAACTTCGCGTGATCCCGCACGATCGGTCGCATGCTGCTGACAAAAAGCGAGACCTGGCTGGTTTCCTTGGTGCTGCCGTCTTTCTGCGGGCGCTGCTGTTCGCGGTACATCCGCACGATGCTGCGAATGCCGGGAAAACAGCGACGCAGCTTCGCGGGTACCGGCATCACACTGCAGTACCGCTTGATTTGGCGAGTGCGGCTGTCGTTCCTGATCGCGTTGTGCTGTCCGTCGGTGGTCCTGCCCAGCAAAGACAGCCAGCAAGCTCTCGACATCGGTCCCGGAATCACAGCCGCAGATGGCGGCACAGGTCGCGATGAAGATCATGTCCATCAGGCAGTGCATTGGCTGGCGGGAACGCGGGTCCTCCACTTCTGCAAAAACAGTACGCAGCTCACTCGCTTGTTGTTTGGTTGCTATCGCTGCAGTCACAATCGTTCTCGTCGCATTTTCTCCGTGCGGGCATGGTTCCAACTTAACCAAAACATTTGATCAACGCGAAATACGTCGATAACATTGCCAACGTTTGCTTCGCGCGATTGACCTGGGTTACGTTGAGCTAACGGATAAAAATCGTGACTTTTTAAGATGGTCGTGCCAGGTTTAGCGCATTTGGGCCAAAGTTGGAAGTGCAATGAGTGGCCGTTTCCGGCCACTCATTGCCATCTTCGGCACTTGCAGCGGCGCTCGGGTCGCTCCGCCGCGTTGCCCTATATTCCCGTGCAAGTTCTGAGTTGCTAACTCAAATAAATGCCCGGCGGTTATATACATACCATTCCACCAACAAAACCAGTAGCGCCGCCAAAATGATCCAGGTCCAATACTCCTGTCGCGTTTTGGCAGTTTCCTGGATGCTTGCGACGATTTCTTCGTAGCCAATTTCCAGACTGTCACGAACGGCCAGATTGCTTTCGCGCGGATCGAGCAGATTGACGGCCAGCAGCTGATCGGCCGCATTCGTGTTATTGTTGGTCACGTCGTAGATTCCGGTTTGATTGGCGGAAGCGTAGACGTAGGTTTTATCGTCGCGTGATTTCAGTTGAATCCGGCTGCCGTCAGGCGATTTGATTCCCACGCTTTGCGAAGGAACGCGTGTTCGAAATGTGACCAGATCGCCGGGACTGGTTCCGCTGGACGAGCTGAATTTCGAGGCCCCGCCCAGCCAGGTGATGGCGTTCTGCATGAACAGCGGAAAGCTCAGTCGGTTGGGCCAATCCGAATTGATAATCGTTTCATCCTCGGCATTGGATTCGATCAGCGTGAAACCGACGACCAAGTCCTCGAACCCTGATCGGGGCGCGATCGCCATCACGCTGCCGTAGTTCGAGTCCATCAGACTGATGGTTCCCGGGGGGCCAGTCAGTGGAGTGCCTTCCACAATCGTGACATTGGACATCGGCACCGAATTCAGTATCGGATGCGTTACGGCAGAATCGATAATGATGGTTGGGAACTGTTTATCGCCAGCCTTCCATTCACCACCCGGCGGGGTCGCGCCAAAAAACAGTGTATTGCAATCGGGCATTTTTTCGGGCGCACAACGGTCAAAGACGATCAGGTCGTAAGCTGCGGAAGACAGGTTCCCAGTATAAAGCTTGTCTGTCAGAAACTCGGGAGGCTGAAATTCAACCTGGGCCAACTTGGCGATCCGATCAGTCCCCATCGCCAAGCGCAGAAAATTGTTGGACGGGGTGCAGACGAGAACATTGATTTTCCGCGGCGGTTCGATCACTCCATACGCGACATTGTCGAGCGCGTACAGGTCGCGGTCCTCGATTCGCACTTCGACCCGAATCGCGTTCTCGAAGGTTTCCAGCAGCGGCGTCAATTCGAAACTCATCACCGTCGAATTTTCCTTGGGGATTACAACGTCAGTTTTGGTGTCAAACAATTCGCCATCTGCCAACAGACTGACCGTGACCGAATGGTCCTGGTCGTGCGAATTCTGTAACCGCACAAACGCCTGCACACCGCTTGTCGTATCGACGTCCCGGCTGATGGAAAACGCAGTGATGCCGACATTGTGAGGCGTTGAAAACGAACCCACCGGTCGATACTCGGCGGTCAAATTGCCCAGCGAAAATCCGGGCACATTGGCGACGCCTCCATCGCTGAATATAAATAGTCTGGCCTGCAAGGCGTCCGCGACCTGAATGTCAATTTCCGATTCCCGATCGCTGGTGCGACCCGGATTGGCCAATCCGGACGCGGCCACCAGCGCCTCCGTCATGTCACTGGAACGCTGCGTCTGTCGAATGGAAGCCAGTTTTCTTTTAAGCAGCGATTTGTTACGGGTGTACGATTGAACGACGTCCGATTCATTGGAAAAGCTAATGATCATGGCCGACGCGCTATCGTCCATGCCATCGATCATGTTTCGAATCTCAGTCTTTGCCGATTCCAACCGGGTTTCTCCGTTAGGAGTATCCGTTGCGGACATACTGGCCGACTGGTCGATCAGAAATATGAAACGATCACCCGTCAGGTCTTCTCCTTCGCAGCCCGGTTGCAGACAGGCCAGCAGCAACAGCAGTGCCAGCAGCAGCTGCAGCAACAGCAGCAGACTATTGCGCAATCGCTGCCAGATGCTGTTGACGTGCAAGTCTTCAATCGTGCGAGTCCACAGATACGTACTGGGTACTTCGACCGGAACGCGGCGCAGTTTCAAAAAATACAGCAACAGAATCAGCGGCGGCACCAGCGACAGGATCAACCAGCCATACCACGGAATTGCACTGACAAACCAGTTCAACGGACGAGCCCCCGTTGGCGCAAATAGCGCGAAACCAGCCGATCCACCGGCCGTTCGGTGCTGGTCATCATGTATACGATGCCGCGGCGCAGACAGAATTCGCGGGCCTGTTCGATAAAGGTCGCGAGGGTTTGCCGGTAGCGATCGATCAGCCGCTGCGAGACGCTGATCTCGGCGATGTCGGCGTCCTCGCAATCGACCAGCTTTAAGTCACCGGTAATTTGCGGATCGATTTCCGCCTGTGACAAAACGTGAATGACATAGATGTCCAGGTTCTGCGAAACCAGATACTTGAGTGCCGATTCATAACCCGTTTTATCCATCAGGTCGGTAATCAAAACCAGAATCCCTTTGCCCGTATTCCTCAAACAGAACGGCTTGATCGAATCCATCAATGAAACATTTTTTCCGGGCTCCAGTTTCTTCAGATAGTCCAGCATCCGCCACAGATTCTGTTTTCCGCGCAGGACTGGAGCCGAACTGAATTTCGAATCGTCGAGCATCTCAATCTTGACTCGATCGGCCCGGCACAGTCCGATGTATCCGAGTGCGGCGGCCAATTGTTTGGCATAGTAAAACTTGGAGGGCTCGCCGAATCCCATCGAAGCGCTGCCGTCGATCAGCGCGTAGAAATGCAAATCTTCTTCCTCCATGAACAGCTTCAGAAACAGTTTGTCGAGGCGGGCGTACATGTTCCAATCGATAAAGCGGAGATCATCGCCGGCGACGTAATTGCGGAAATCGGCGAATTCAACGCTTTGCCCTTTGCGTCGGCTGCGTCGCTCTCCTTTCATGCGGCCGCGAAAAATCTTGCGGCTGACCAACTCCAGCCGCTCCAGTTGGGCCAGCAGTGCGGGAGAAAGGAGCGGCTCTTCCTTCGCCCCGGGACCGGACTTCGTTTTCGTCGCATCGCTGGACATCGATTTCTGTCTATGCCTCAACTGCGACTAACGGAGAATCTGACTTTTGCGGGACCTGTTCCAGAACATCGAGCAGAATCTGATCGGTCGTGATGCCTTCCGCCTGGGCTTCGAAATTCGCAATCACCCGGTGTCGCAGGGACGGCAGATAGACACGGCGGACATCTTCGAAGCTGACGTTAAAGCGTCCTTCCAGCAGCGCCCGGACTTTGGCAGCGAGCACCACCGTTTGCGCACCGCGCGGGCTGCTGCCCCAACGCAGGTAACGGTTGGTGATTGACGCTGCTAAATCGCCTTCCGGGTGAGTCGCCAAATTCAGCCTCACGACGTAGTCGCGAATATGGTCCGCCAGGATCACCTTGCGAACGAGTCGTTGCATTTCCAGAATCTCGTCGCCGTTAATTACGTTTTCCGGTTCCACCGAAACACCTTTGGTCGTACGGTCGATGATCGTGCACAATTCGTCCCGCCCGGAATAGCCAACAATCAGCTTGAACAGAAAACGATCCAGTTGGGCTTCGGGCAGCGGATAGGTTCCCTCCTGTTCAATCGGGTTCTGCGTCGCCAATACGAAGAACGGCATCTTCAATTCATAGCGAATCCCACCCACCGTTACGGTTCCTTCCTGCATCGTTTCCAGCATCGCCGACTGGGTCTTGGGTGTGGCCCGGTTGATTTCGTCGGCCAGACAGATTTGGGTGAAGATCGGACCGCGCTGGAATTCAAACGATCGGCGACCGTCGGGCGATTCGACCACCATATTGGTTCCCAGAATATCGGCGGGCATTAAATCCGGAGTGAACTGGATGCGGTTGAAATCCAGATTCAAGGCCTGGGACAGCGTGCGTACCAGCAAAGTTTTGCCCAGTCCAGGAGCGCCTTCCAGCAAGCAATGGCCGCCGATCATCAGACAGGTCAGGACACCATGCACAATTTCCTCGGGGCCCACGATGACTTTGCCCACTTCCTGTTTGATCCGGTTGTCCCGTTCACGGAACTGCTCCGCCTGCT
>JBGSXT010000766.1:0-6011 GCA_041751295.1 Mariniblastus sp. | reverse complement strand
ACAGCTGAATCTTTTCAACCGTGGGAATCGCTCCTTCGTCCTTTCTGGCACCTTCGTTCAACCAACGCAACACCGCCTGGTACGATTCGCTCCCCTCCTTGAACAGCGTTCCACCCGTATGCGCCACTTGGCCGGTCGCTTTGGAAATCATCAAACACTCGTTCGGAATCGCGAGATCAATCCGTCGACCGGGCAACTCACGTGTCAAACGGTGGTAATCGCCCGCCGGATCAAACCCATATAGCGACAGTCGAAATCCATCCTTGCCGCGCGCCGAGCCATGACAGCTGCCGGTATTGCAGCCGACTTTCGAGAAGACCGGCACGATGTCGTTCTGAAAACTGATCGGCGGGTTGGAAGCGGAATTCGAAACGGTGATCGGCAAACTTACCGTGAATTCCCCGAACACAATATTGGCAGTCGTCCCGCCGTCCGCGACAGGCGAAATTCGGTTGTCGGTCGATAAACAAATCTCTTTGTTCACAACGTCGCAGGTTGCTTCGCTGGTAACATCCAGCGTAATCCCGTCCGAATACTCGACTTGGGCAACGAACGATTGGGAATCACGGGCGGACGTCAACAGGATTTCCGGCGGATAGACATGCAGCTTCACGGACGTCCGGGACGGCGAAACAGATTCTGGACCGGCTGGGTTTTCCTCAACGCCGTTCAAAGGTGCGTTCAGAACAACTTGCAACGTTACGGCAACGGCGAGGTATTTAATCATGGCTGTCCAACATTTGGGTCTGGAATCCGATTCAACATATTTTGGACCGATTCCGCTCCCGTTAAAACCGTCGAACCGCCGTTTCCAGGAAAATTAATCCTTTTTGGTCAAGTCGCCGTAAGCCTGATCGAGTCGTTAGAAACCAGCGAAACGCAGTAAATGGACCGCTGATTTCGGTAAATGCGTTACTCCCGATCACTTTTCACTGAAGGGGATGTCGCGGTATTGTACGTGACAGGCTGTGCACTGCGTGTCGATACGATTTGCCAATTTTGAAATCTCCGCAGGCAGTTCATCACGGTAACTAGCTGCCTGCCAATCTCGCAACATCTTTTCCAGTTTGTCAGCTGACGATTCGGAGTCACGCAACATTTCGATGAACGCTTCCGGCTGCCGTTTTACTTCGTCAGTGCGCAACAGTTCGGTAAAATGTTCGCGGAGTTGCAAAGCTTCGTGAGCCGGTTCCAGATCCGGATGGGCCGGAGGTGTTCGCCAATCAGAGTCCCCGATCAGTTTCAAATTGTCGTGGGTATGATCCAGTCGAACCATGGCCTCCGCCATCGGTGGCACCGACACCCTTTCGCGAAACTCGACGTCCAGCTGATCCAGCATCGACGCCTCCAATTTGCGGGCATCGCTTGCCGCCTGATAGAGTCCGCGGTAATTTCTACTCGTGCCTGCGAGTTCAAGAAATGGAACGGCTGCTGCGTTCGAAATCAAACCGGCGGCAACACAGGCGACGCTGGCTGCTGCCGGGCTGCGATGTTTGCCGTGATGGCAGTGGATATAGATCGGTCCCTCAAGTTCGCGAACGGCTTTCGCCAGTTCCTTGACCCGCTGATCCGTAATCCCATCGTAACCATGCGGCAGATGCACATAGCGCATTCCATGACGACGGGCAGCCTCCACGTCCGGCGTCGCTCCATCGACACTAATGATCGTCACGACCCCCAGACTTGCCAGCTCCGCAAAACCTGCGTCCCCTTCGGGAAGACCGCCGGAAATGACTTTCGAATGAATCTGAACCGAATTTGGCAGATGTTTCGTGTCAAGTTTGATAGGATGAAAACTGGCGTTGTCGCCAGCCGTCGCAATCCGTTCCGACATCTCGACGGGATGTTGAACCGTTTGCTCGCCGACACAACCGATCAAATAGCAGACTAACAACAACGGAAACAGGCATCGAATCATGGCATCGTTTTCCTTCTATGATCCATTGTCGCCGCCAGCATTTTTAATCGCAAGGCGGACCGCCACCTTGAAGCACGTTACAGCCGTTCCCACTGCTGCGGCAGCCACAGCGTCCGTCAACTGCGAATTAGCCATATGCTCGACCGGATAACAGACATTGTTTTAAAGTATCGCGGTCAGCACCGGCTGTTAAAACATTTCGCATTCCAATCAATTTTGGCGGCGCTGCTGAGTATCCTGGTGGGTTTGATCATCGCCAAAGCAACCAACGCTATTGAGGAATGGTTCACCAATCGGCTCCGGGATTTTCACAGCCAGCTCTATCTCGCCCACTTGGCGTTCGATGCCAACGAGGCCGACCAAGATCCCGCATTAGTTTGTCCGAAGGAGTTCGAATTAAGCCCGACGGCAGAGAAACAAAACGTCGACGATATGCCCGCAACGGTTCGCGAAGCGCATGGATATTACAAGCGACTGATCGAGGACGCGGATTGGGGTTCGGTTCATATCTATCGGGTTGCCACCGAAACGGCGGATACCTATGCCGTCCGAGTGACCACTGACGGTGACGACGGATATCTGGAGGTCTATGGCGAAGACGGCATGTTTCTCGCCGCCGGACGGACTTACATTGAAGTCGTCGCATGGGGGAGCCGGGAATGGCTGCGACCCCAAGTCGGGCAAAACCTCCCCCACAAGCTGCAAGCTGCTGCCAGCCAAACATTGTGGGGCAAGCCCGTAGCCCAATAGGTTCTGGTCGCGGATTCATCAACGTGTTCAATTTGGCCCCAATCTGGTGCGATTGGGTTGCAGATCGGGATTCGATAGCCAACGATCATGCTCGCGTTCACGCTGATGATCGGGTGCAATGGTCACTGTATAATGAAAGCACGGGTCATACTACGAGGAACCCCAAGGGGCATCCGTTGACCTGTATTGGCCTATCAATCAGGAGTCGATCCATGAACATTCGATTGCCGGAAGAACAGCAATTCATCCTCCAGGGTCTCGTTGAGTCCGGGCGTTTTCCATCGCCGGAAGATGCGATTACCGAAGGGATACGGTTGCTCGTTTCGAACGAGAAGTTGCGTCAGGAAATCCAGATTGGAATTGACCAAGCCGACCGAGGCGAGATGTACGACCATGACACATTATTCTTTCAACTAAAGGCGATGGCCATCGAAGCGCAAGCAAGTAACGGATGACGAAACCCGTCTATACATCTGCCGCCTGTCAGGATCTGGCCGACATTCTCAATTACATCGCGCGCGATAAGCCAAATGCTGCGTTAGCATGGGTAGAGAAGATCGAGGCGAAGTGCCTGCGGATCGATCGCCCTGCATCCAGAGATGGGTGAATTGAAACGGCAACTGGGAACAGACGTTTGCGCGAATGTCGTTGGACGATACGTGATATTCCACCGAAAGTCGAACGATCGCGTCGAGATTCTTCGCGTTATTCCTGGCGATCGAAACATTACGAGCCTCTGAGAAGGTATTTACCATTCATTCGGGTTTACCTGTTCGCCGCCGCATTCAGCCAGAGTTATCGGTTGCGGCGAGGTGACGCCAATACATCTCAGGATTGTTTAACAGATCTCGTGTGATCTTGAAGTGACTCGTTTCTTGGAGATCTATTTGTTCAAGTGGTCCATGGTCAAATGAGATTATTCCAGCACCAGGGAACGTAAGCAATATCGGTGAATGCGTCGCGATGAAGAATTGGGACTTCCCGGTCCGACTCAAATTGTGCATTAGCGCGAGAAGTCCCAATTGCCGTTGCGGCGATAGTGCAGATTCCGGCTCATCCAGCAAGAATAATCCTTCATCAATCCGATTTTGCATGACCGACAAGAACGCCTCACCGTGAGACATTTGGTGAAGGGAGCGGCCACCGTATCGTTGAAACGGGTCCGCCCGTAGGCCACCTGCCAGCACGAAATCTGGATCATCACGTCGTTGTTCCAGCAGTGAGGCGAAGTGAGCTTGCGTTTCTGCGCGAAAGAAATACCGATCTTTAGGTTGGCGAATAAATGCGAGACTCAATGAACCGGCGAGAATGCTCTGCTCGTCGAACGCGTGATTGGAATCATACTCATTCATGCCCCCGCCAGAGATTGGGAGGCGCGCCAGTACTGCCATCGCTTCAAGTAATGTCGATTTTCCAGAGCCATTCTCACCAACAAAAAAGGTCACAGGCGAATCAAAGGAAAGGTCGAGATCTTGAGTGAACGCCAGGTTGCCGGGGAACGCATTTCGATCCAACGAACTGGTGTCGTTGAGCGTTAATTGCGCGACGTATGGGACAGTCATCTTGCAGCCATCTCTTTACGGTGACCTTGGTCGGCGAATAATGAACGGAACGCGGCATAATTCAGATTTCTCCATCCATTGATCAGGGTAAGCTGCTACGCCGCCAGTTTCAATATCCCGTGGTTTGTTCGTCGTGGTCGCTGCCGTCGGAGCCGGGCGGGTTGTGGCGTTGGTGAATGATGCGGCGTTCTGGAAAATCCGAGGCGAGGCGATTCGTGACTTTGATCGGATGGACGGTTGGTAGGGGGACGATTGTGTGCCGGGCATTAACCATTCGGTTCGCAGGCATCACGACGACGGTTTCATCGACATCAGGTCAACCGATCTACCGATCAAGACGGCAACCTCCGTGCGATCAAGTCAGCTTGATTTGCACGATCAAACCCAATATACATGTCCTATTATTCTCAAACGCCACCTCTGCATGGCGTGACGGTTGCGCTCAGTACCTGTTTGTCGCTTGACGTCCCTTACACATCCGTTCCTTCGGTTCAAGCAAGCAAAAAGCCTACAACGTCAGTGAGCCAGTGAGCGAGCATGTTCGTGACGAGATCGCGCCTGAGCAGATAGAGCGCCGTCAGCACCAAGCCTCCGGAGCAGGCGACGATGAGATGGGTCCACCCCCAGTAGTCGAGGTGCGCAGATGTGAATAGCGCCAGCGAAACCAGCGCCGCGAGCCAGCGACGGCCGCTCAGCTCGGCGACGCGCTCGATGACGAACCCGCGGTAGAATAGCTCCTCGAACACAGCGGCCCGCGTCACCAACAAGATGAAGAACCACAGCGGCAGGGCCTTCACCTGGTCGATTTGCTGCTCGGCCGCCGGCTGGTCCAGGGCCGGAAGGATGAACAGATAGATGAACGCCAGGACCATGATCGTCACCGCTGCACCGCCTATTCCCCAGGCAATGCTCTTCCACCCCGGTTTCGAGAGGCCTATCGACTGGAGGGGCCGCCGCTCGCCAAACAGTATGTACGCTATCAGCAGCGCTGTCATCAACCAGAACACGAACTCCCGAAGCGAATCCGCGAACAGGCTGTCCCCCGGAAAAAGCCAACGTGGCCAGGGCAGCTGCAGCAGGATCATAACCGGAATAGCTCCGAGCAAGCGGCTCCGCGTTCTGATGGAATCGACTGTGGCAGCTCCTGACGGTTTTTTTTCGTTCGACATTGGCTGCCAATCCAGTTCATCTAACGACGGCGGTAACAGGGCCGTCGCCAAAAAACAATGATTTCAAAACCCGCGTCATCGGCTGGTTACCGTAAACGCACACCTCCAAAAGTTGGCCGTCGGTTTCTATCCGCGAACCGCTGCTTCGATTGCGTCGATGTCGATTTTCATCTGTTTCATCATTGCCGCCATCGCCTTGGCAGACACCTCCTTGTCGGCACTCGTCGTCAATTCCGTCAGCCGCTTCGGGAAAACCTGCCACGAGACCCCGTAGCGGTCCTTCAACCAGCCGCAGTGGCTCTCCTCGCCGCCATTCGCGGTCAGGGCAGCCCAGAGCCGATCGGACTCGGCTTGATCGTCAGTCGAGACCGAAATCGACACCGCCTCCGTCAGAGTGAACATCGGCCCGGCGTCGAGAATCTGGTACGGCACCCCGCCAAGCGAGAAGTCGATGACCGAGAACGCGCCATGTCCGGCGTCGCCGTGGAAGGCCTTCTCGACCCGGCTTCCCGGGATCAGAGAGCAGTAGAACTCTGCGGCCTCACGTCCCCGGCCGTCGCGGAACCAGAGGCAGGTTCGGATAGAGCTGGCCATCGTATTGTTCCTTGTGTG
>JBGSXT010000765.1:0-1987 GCA_041751295.1 Mariniblastus sp. | reverse complement strand
CTCGATTTGCGGGATGCCTGATTGCAGGCACCGAATCTACTTCCCGTTAAACGATTCCGGATAGATCACAATCTCAATCCGGCGATTGGGACTGATACCGGCCTGAGTCGCACCGGCATGGCGAGGTCGATTGCTGCCCATTGCCATGGTGAACAACTGATCCGCCGGCAAGCCTGATTGCACGAGGCGGTTGAATACGGCGAGTGCTTGGGTCGCGGTCAATTGATGGTGAGTGGTTGTGGGCGGGTTCAACTGCGTTCCGTCCCAGTGCGCTTCCACCCCGATAATCTGTCTGGGAAAATTCTGTTGAATGGTCGTAACAATATTCTGGAAAGTGGTTGCCTGATCAGGGCGAATTTCATAAGTGCCGGCGGCAAACAGGATGTCCGACGGAAACTCGATCCGAATCACGTCACCATCCATCCGCGCCTCACCGCCCGGGATCCGGATACTGTCCAGTTTTTGCAGCAAACTGTTGTTGGATCGGACGGTGGCTCCGCCAATCAATTGACTCGGGTCGCCACCACTCGTACTGGCAAAACGGCTATTGGACTGCTCAACCATCAACTGGCTCGCCTGGGCCAATTGCTGCTGGAGGTTCTGCTTTTCCGACTGCAGTTGTTGGAACTGGACCGAGCTGTCGGCCAGCTGTTGCCGGATTTGACTGTTGTAATCGTTGGCGACCTGCAATTTCTGTTTCAGCCCGGCAATTTCCGAATAGAGCTGGTTGTTATCAGAATCGAAAGCACCCAACCGCTGGTTCAGGGTTTGAATTTCCTGAGCCAGTCCGGCATATTCCTGGTACTCTTCCGGTGTCTGTGTCTGAATTTTAGTCGGACGATTGCCGCCAAACCACGAGTTCGAAGCGACCTGATTCGAATTCTCGAAGGTTGCATTCTGTCCCAGTCGGTTGAAATCGATGACCGGCAGTCCACCAGTAGTCCCTGCCGAAGGTTGTCGGCAGCCGATGACACAGGGGATCGCGAGTACGAATAACAGGACAAAACGAATCATGTTGCTGCAAAGATCAGGCCTACTGATTGGAGATTCGCGCGGGAGCGTAGCAGCAGTCGACTGGCAGGTAAACATCACCTCTGAAGGCACTCGTCTTGACTGCTAGCCATGTCTGATCGTGTGCCGAACTTCCGAAGCAGCCGCCGCGACCGGATACTGGCCGTAGAAACGCCGGATGAAATGCCGTTTTCCCGAGTTGGGGAAATGTTTGACCCAGCCCATACGTTCAAGTGCCCGGTCCGATATGCGACGATTCGTGATTTCGGCGACGATCGCATCCGTCTGCTTCAGGCAAGCGACTTGATCGAGAATCAACAATGCTTTTCGAACGGTGCGGTACTTTGTTCCAAACGACGTCACCACGTATTTCAGTGCCAGGAAATTGCTCTGGCCGACCGGTTGATTGTAATACATCAAGCATTGGTCTTTTCGACGGCGGCCATGCTGCCAGCCGCCCAACCACTGGGCTTCTGTTGTGGAGATCAATTTCGGCCAGGGTCGCAAGTGAATGGCGACCAGTTTTCCGTCGGCAACTTCGATCACTCCATAACGTCGACCCTTGATCGCGCTGGCACCTGTTTCCGTGTCGTATATCGATTCAAACAGCTTACCCATTCTGATCTCTTTCTGTTTGTTGGGAGCCATTGCCTTTCAGGATTCGAACCCCCAGCATCATCACCATCAGCAACACCAGACTTCCGGCCAGGACGACAATCAGAATCGCCGGATTCAAAAAGAACCGCTCTCGCGCGAGCGGCCAAATGAGCGACCATTTCAGAATCGCGATCAACGTGCCCAGACACAGATACGGACCAAAAGCGATTTCATTTTCCCGCGTGACCAGATAGTTGACCAAAACAATTGCCAACGCAGCAAAGGGGGACAGCGCAAACACAATCAACGATGCCTGCCACCCCAGGAACGCGCCGATCATCGCCATCAGTGTCACGTCGCCAAACCCCATCGCTTCCTG
>JBGSXT010000764.1:0-5087 GCA_041751295.1 Mariniblastus sp. | reverse complement strand
TTCCGATCGAAAAGTTGGTCGGCGAGGCGAAATTGAAATTACCATTAACAACGGCGAAACGCTGGACCTGGGCTCCATGGAACTGGATGGGTCAACATTCAGGAAACGGTAGATTGCAGGATGTCTCATTGAAACTTTTTAAGACCTGCTACTTCCGTTCCGGCGTTTTGGTTGCCTGTTTGATTTTGTCCTCGGGCTGCCTTGAACGCAATTTGACGCCGGAATTGGAATATTCGGAGTCCGATGTGCAATTGATCCGGAAAGAACTGGAACAATCGGATTGGTCTTGAAATTCCCGAACGTGACATTTTGTCCCGGCAACAATCGGCCCTGCCAGCCGTGACAACCTCGGTATAATCTGGCAATGCAATCGCCAATGCAATCGCGAAACCGAATTCCTGCCTGGTGTTTGCTATCGGCATGCTGTTTTATCGGCTGTGAGCCGTCGGGACCGGCCCAGTTTCGATTCAACCAGGTCGAATTGATCAAGCAGGAGCGATTGAATCTGGATGAAGACGAACAATATTCTGAGTCCTATCCGAAAGAAATTGGCAATATCCTGACCGCCTTGTTCGGGACGCCCGATGATCCGCAATTTCCTTTTCTGTACGACGAAGACGATCCTGCCGCGAAAGTTTTGAGCCTCGAAAACCTGAAGATGGCTGCCGGACCGGTCAAGAGTGGTCGACAGGGCCAGCCATCCGGACTGTTTCGTGAGCATTGTGTTCAATGCCATGGAATTACCGGTGACGGTCGCGGGCCAACATCCGCGTTTTTGAATCCCTACCCGCGGGATTTCCGCCTGGGCAAGTTCAAGTTCAAATCGACGCCTCTGCGGCAACCGCCAACCAATGAAGATCTGACGGAGGTCATTCGTCACGGGATTCCGGGGACTGCCATGCCCTCGTTTCAGACCCTGGCACCGGATCAGATCGCGGCTCTTGTCGATTATGTCAAGTACCTGTCGATTCGCGGTCAGTTCGAACGCCGGCTGCTGTCGGAAATCGACAGCCTGGATGGCGATCCGTTGCTCGATTTGCAACTCGTTGCCGTTGATTCCAGTGCTGCAGACGAAGCCGAGCGCGAACATTTCGTCGAACAATTGCAGACGATTGTCGAAGAGTATTTGATCGAGGACCTTGTCGAGCGGTGGGCCAACGCCGACAGCGCGGTAACCGATGTACCGGTACCGCCATCATCCATGGATTCCAGCCATCCCAAACATGCGGCATTGATTGAAAGTGGCCGGCAGCTGTTTCGCGGCAAGGCAAATTGTGTCCAATGTCATGGGATGACCGGTTTAGGAGATGGACAGACCGAAAACTTCGACGATTGGACCAATGATTGGCTCAAGACGGCGGGAGTCGATCCGAATTTCCCGGAATCGTATCGACATTTCCGCGATGCCGGCGTGCTGAAGCCCCGGCACATCAGCCCTCGCAACCTGCAATTGGCAATCTTTCGAGGGGGACGCCGTCGGCAGGATATCTATCGGCGGATTGCCAATGGCATCGAAGGGACCCCCATGCCGTCCGCACCTACGTTGTCGGCTGCGGAAATCTGGGCGTTGGTCGCGTACGTTAAAAATATGCACGTCGAAGCGGGTGAAATGGCGAACCATCGACAACCAAATCATTTCGGCATCTCGAACACTCAATAAGGAATCCCGTTGAATCGAGTCTGGAGTCTGCTGTTTCTGCTGGTTCCCGTATTGGGAATGACAGCCTTTGTCTGGGCTGCCAACGGCTGGGCGCCGCTGGGCGGAGCATGGCTGCCGGAGAATTTGGGAGAGTCGGCTGCGTCGATCGATGAACTTTATTATTTGGTCCATTGGATTTGCGCGGCGTTTTTTATTGGCACTGGTTTGACCATTGCCATGTTGATCTGGAAATTCGCGGATCCTCAGCGGCAGCGTGCCGACTTCATTCAAGGCAATGTCACATTGGAGATTCTCTGGTCGGTGGTGCCGGGAATGATTTTGGTCTTGATCGCCATCTATCAACTTCAAACCTGGTCGGCACAAAAACATGACCGTCCGATGGTGGGAGCCGTCGGCCATGCCGTTCCCAGGCCCCCCATCGTGCAAGTGGTGGCGAAACAGTTTGGCTGGGAGTTTCATTACACAGGACGGGACAGGCAGTTCGAAACAGCTGATGATTTTTTTGTGGAGAATCTACTGGTGGTGCCCGATGACGAGCCAGTCGTCATCCAGCTTCGCAGTCGGGACGTGATTCACAGTTTTTTTGTGCCGAAATTGCGGTTGAAACAGGATATCGTTCCCGGCATGCAGCATATCGCCTGGTTTACGCCGACTCGGGCTGCCACGATGAACATCCTCTGCGCAGAGCTGTGTGGCTGGGGCCATTATAAAATGAATGCGATACTGAAAGTCGTTCCTCGATCGGAATTCAACGAATGGATCAATGAACAGCAGGAAAAATACGATCCCCCTGAATTCGTGCCCTAACTGGAAATCGCCACTTTGAATCAGAATTGCTGATGAATATCAGCACGAAGCGCAAGCGAATGAATTCGTCGTAACACATTCACTCGCTTGCGCTTCGTGCTGGTAACGACGTAAAAATGGCGCTGTCCAACTAATCGGTTTCTGGAATTCGAGCGCCGTTCGCATTTGTCCAGACATTCCAACTTTATCCATTGACGTTCCGATGAAACATCAGGTCCAACCCGAAACGAATGCTCGCAGGAATGGCGGCGGATTTGTTTCTTCGTACATCTTTTCGACGGACCACAAAATCATTGGCCTTCAATTTCTGTTTTCATCATTGATCTGGTTTGCCGTGGGCGGATTGTTGGCCCTGGCGATGCGGTGGCAACTGGCATGGCCCTGGTCGGACATGCCTGTATTAGGTCGATTGCTGTTTGAACCGGATGGGGGGCAGATTTCACCCGAATTTTACAACATGCTGTTTACGATGCATGCGACGATTATGATCATTTTCGTCGTGATCCCGATCTTGAATGGCGCGTTTGGAAACTACCTGATTCCTCTGATGATCGGTGCCGGAGACATGGCGTTTCCCCGGCTGAACATGATCAGCTACTGGCTGATGTGGCCGGCCTTTGCCTGCATGATTGCCAGTTTTGCGATGCCTGGATTCGGGCCGGGTGCCGGTTGGACCAGTTACGCGCCGCTGAGCACGCTGGTCGATGCAGCACCCAACAGCTCCGGGGCGCAAACGATGTGGATTGTGGGACTGCTGTTTGTGGGCGCATCGTCGATGCTGGGCTCCATCAACTACATGACGACCGTTTTGCAGATGCGCGCTCCGGGCATGAATTTCATGCGATTACCGATGACGGTCTGGACCCTGTTTATCACGGCGATTCTGCAGGCCTTCGCCTTGCCCGTGCTGACGGCCGCGTTGATCATGCAGCTGTCCGATCGGATGTTGCAAACCGGATTCTTCACGCCAGAAAATCTGATCGCCAATAACGCCGATCCGGTCGCTGGCGGAGGCCAGCCGCTGTTGTGGCAGCATCTGTTCTGGTTCTACTCGCCTCCGGCCGTCTACATCATGATTCTGCCGGCGATGGGCATGGTGTCGGATATGATCAGCTGCTTTTCGCGTAAGCCGCTGTTTGGCTATCGGGTGATGGTTGTTTCCGTGTGCGCGATTGCCGCCATGGGATTCATCGTCTGGGGGCATCACATGTTTGTCTCCGGCATGAGCAATATTCTGGCGGTCTCGTTCATGCTGTCGACGATGCTGATTGCGCTGCCCAGCGGCGTCAAGGTCTTCAATTGGCTGGCAACGATGTATGGCGGAAAAATTCAGTTAACCACGCCGATGCTTTTCAGTATTGGTTTCGTCAGCATGTTTGTGATTGGCGGCTTGTCCGGAGTCGTGATCGCCGTTCCGCCTGTTGATATCCATCTGCACGATACCTATTACATTGTCGGGCATATCCATTACGTACTGTTTGGAGCAAGCATGTTGGGGGTGATGGGCGCGATCTATTTCTGGTACCCGAAAATGTTCGGACGCAGCCTGCACGAAGGCTGGGGCAAACTGCATTTTGTGTTGACGTTCGTGTGCCTGAATTTGACCTTTTTGCCGATGCATTTTCTGGGCGCACGCGGTGTACCCCGTCGTTACGCGGCGCATAGTCAGATTGAGGAATTTGTGGAGTTGATGCCGCTCAATCAATTCATCACCTGGGCCGCATTTGCCATGGGAGCCGCCCAACTGATTTTCGTCATCAATTTTTTCGCCAGCCTGTATTTTGGCCCGCGAGCAAAGCAAAATCCCTGGCAGTCCAACACACTGGAATGGCAGGTATCGAGTCCGCCGGGGCATGGCAATTTTGATTTTCAACCGATCGTCGAACGGGGTCCGTACGAGTACAGTCATCCCGACCACGCTGAAGATTTTTGGCCACAGGCGGAACGGGTTGGCGACGAATGACCGCAGGCCTGGAAATCGCCGCAGGTCGTTGGCCGCACCGGATCGGCTGCCTGTTGGCCGGAGTTTCGTTTCCGTTGATCTGGGTTGGCAATATCGTGACGACGGCCGACGCCGGTATGGCCGTCCCCGATTGGCCAAACACTTTTGGCTACAATCTCTTCCTGTACCCTTACCGTGAGTGGTTTTTCGGTCCCTGGGATCTGTTTATCGAACATGGCCACCGCCTGTTGGCGACCGTCGCCGGTTTCGTTTCCATTGTGTTGGTCGTGGTTTGTCACAAGGTGGAACCACGCAAATGGGTGCACTTGTTTGCTTTTGCACTGTTGGGGCTGGTCGTTTTTCAGGGTGCCCTAGGCGGCATTCGTGTACTGTACGACGCTCGCTGGTTTGCCAAATTTCACGGTTGCGTTGGGCCGGCTTTTTTTGCAGCCACGGCTGCATTCTGCGTTGTGACTAGTCGCTGGTGGAAAGTCGCGCAAATTCCGCATGTGGCGGAAGGACAACATCCGCCAATTCTGAACGGCGTCAAGTCAAATGAAAATCGGAGTAGGTTAAACGACTTATTGAAGGGGCTTGTTCCCAAAGTTGCAATCGCGATGTTGGCGATCAGTTTTCTACAGCTTGTGCTCGGTGCATCCATCCGACACATCGATGATT
>JBGSXT010000763.1:0-4646 GCA_041751295.1 Mariniblastus sp. | reverse complement strand
GCGGGCGCCAAAACGGCTACAGGTGCCGGAGCCGACCCGAACTTTTAATTGGAACTAAGCACTAGTCTGGCAATCCGCTCACGTTTGTCAAGGATCAAAGCAGGAAAACGCCGAGTCAGGCAACTTCACTAATTGGAACCGTTTAACGGAATGTCTTCGTCGCTTTTTGGGCCGTCCGTATCTGATGGCCGGGAATCGATATCAGCCGCATCACTGCTGTCGATTTTCAAATCAGCAGAACCGCCGCGATCATCCAAAGATGGCGAACCCATCGAATTGAGTTCTGGTTTGTCATCGGCGGTTTTTTTATCTTCGGCCTGTCCGTTTTCTTTGTCGGTTGGCGGTTTCTTGACGGCGACTGTTTCAGAGGCGGGTTGATCTGGATTCGTCCCGGTCTCGGGAACCAATATCGACTGCGGTTCAGACTCCGGAAATTCTCCGGCTTCAAGCTTCCTGACAATGATCGGTTCGCCAATCACCGTTTTCCCATCGGCTCCCGAAGTCAATGGCTTGAAAGTCTCAATCACCGGAGCCGAGAGGATTCGTTCCGAAATCGGAAACTTGGCAACGGTTTGGGACTGAACAATCGGAATCTGCGATGGTGCAGCCAAAATGTTTCCCCAAGCGTCGACCGGCACTCGCATCACCACAGTTTCCGGAACCAGTTGGTCGAACGAGTGATCCACACACCGGGTTACGACCGTGGGCACCTGAATTTCCTGCGTCTCCGCGACCCATCGGCATACTTCGACCTCATAAGGCTCAACCTGCTCAACACGCTCGTATCGCGTTTTCGTAACTGGGACCCGGCGAGTCAAAATTTCTTCGCGGTAAGTCACGTTTTGAACCGGAACCTTTTCCGTCCTGGTCCTTGTAACCGGTTTTTGAACCGTCACAGGCGTTTGCGTCACCTGAATCTCCTGGGACGTGCGGGTTACTTGCACCGGAACCTGGCGGGTTTCAATTTGTTCAACCGTTTGTGTGACCTGAACCGGCCTCTGTACTTGAACGGTTTCCGGAATCATGACCGTCCGGGCAACCTGTTGGGGAACCAGTGTCGATGTAACCGTCGGGCGCAACACCAATTGTTGGTCGGGCACCCAGTGCAGGCCACGGTTGCGAAACGCGGTTTGTCCAGTCAGTGGATCGACGTAAGTTCCAGGCTGCAGCCAACGCAGTCGATTTCGCCCGGTTTGAATCGCCACGTCATTACAGACTTCAGTGCTGGCTACGAACTGCGTTTCATTAACGGTCACCGGTCTCAACGTGGTGACGTTTTCCGTTTGCATCATGGTAGTTGTCACGGGTCGTTGCACGACAACCTGTTCTTCACGAAGCTGCGTTTCAACAACCGGTCGTTCGACCAACCAGCGCTGCTCCCGCATCTCGGTAACTGTTTCGAAGCAAGTTTCCTCGATCTGCCGTTCCTGAAACGCTGTTTCAATGATTGGTCGCCGTACCAGAAACCGTTCTTCGCGCTCGCTCGTCTCAACGATCGGCTTCAACACGGTCGTGCGTCGCTCACGCGTTTCACGTGTCCAAACCGGTTTATAGGTCGTGATCTGTTGCGGCTTCATTACCGTTTCCTGGACCATCTGGGACATCGTCACCGGCTGCGTGCGAAACGTTGTCTGAGGCAGCAGTTTGTAGCAATCACAAGGCTCCTGACCCGCGATCGGTGCCGGAACACAGATTGAAACGACGCTCACGAGACAGGCAAATATTCGAATAATCATTCAACTAACCTTTGATTAGTAACTGCTTTAAAACGGCGACCTGCCGATGGCTGATGCAAAACCTGATTGCGTTTTCCCTGTAATTCATGATAGTAGGGAAGCCAATCGACGGCAGCAATTAACTGAGGATTTTAGATTTTAAAAACAAGTTTCAGCTAATTGTCAAAAATTTGCAAACAGATTGTCGTTTTTTCAAACCGCTGACAGCTTTCGGAATTCCCCAATTGCCTCAGTGTCGCAAATTCGCCCAATTGGAACAGCTTGTCCAGAATGACAAGCCAACCGGAATATGCTGTATGAAGCTGTTGAATTTGACATTAACACAACCAGCGGCGAACGTAGCGCTGGACGAAGCATTACTGGACGAAGCAGAAAACGGACACAACGAATCGGAGGTTCTCCGGCTGTGGCAGCCGAAATCTCCGATCGTGGTCTTGGGACGCAGCTCGCCAGTCGCCAGTGAAGTGAATCTGCGTTACTGCGATTCCGAAGACATTCCGGTGATTCGCCGTTGCAGTGGCGGTTCCACAATTCTGACGGCAGCGGGCTGTTTGATGTACGCAGTGCTGTTGGACTATCGCCAGCGACATCAGCTACGGGCTATCGACAAAGCACACGAGTTCGTCATGCGCCACATTCAACAGGCGATTCGGAACTGCGGCGTCGAGAACCAGCGTCAGGGTATTTGCGATTTGACGATCGGAACCAGAAAAGTTTCCGGCAATGCACTTCGATGCAAAAAGAACTGGTTCATCTACCATGGGACGCTGGTCTGCCGCAACATGGACCTGGCTCTGATTTCACGCTGTCTGGGGATGCCAAATCGGGAACCCGAATACCGGCACCGTCGGGGACACTCGGAATTCATGACACGAATTCCCGTTGAAACGGAAACACTTGCTGATTCGCTGGCCCGGATTTGGAACTGTGATGGAACCGCGACCGACTGGCCAGCAGACCTGACTCAATCGCTAGTCAATGAAAAGTACGCTAATGACTCATGGACCCGGAAAATCTGAATGCGACTGTTCGATCGTTTCAGAGTAACTCGTGCCTTGTCACAGCTTAGTATCCCGGTTACTCGTTTAACGATTAGCCGGCAAGCGTCGGTGTCTTGCCATTCGAAAGCGTCGCCTGCCGGCTAATCGTTAAACGACCAAATCATGGCCAAAACCCTAATTCCAGGATGCAACAAAGCACTATCCCACATTTTGCAAGCCGGCCGCGATGCCGTTAACGGAATTGGCCAACACGCGAATCAACTCTTCCCGGGCCGATTCGTCCAGTTCAGGACCTTTTCGCAGTCGCTCCAGCAATGCAACCTGAATGAAATTCAAAGGATCGACGTAAGGGTTTCGCATCCGGATACTGTGTTGCAACCACGGTTCGGTATCAAGAATTTTCCCATACCCGGTGACCTTGAGCACATTTTCCGTTGTCAGTTGGAATTCGTTACGGATGTCTTCGAACAGGCAACGGGATTTCTCGTTCGCAAGTTGCGCATATAGTTCTGCGATATCCATATCTGCCCGCCCCAATCCCAAGTGGACATTTTTGAACAGCGTGTTGAAAAATGGCCAGGCTCGGAACATTTCATTCAGCTCGTTCAATCGCTGGTCATCGTTTCCGCACCATGAGTGCAGGGCGGATCCAATTCCATACCAGCTGGAAATGTCGGCTCGCGACTGGGTCCACGAGAATACCCAGGGTATTGCTCGCAGATCGTCGAGCGATGTTGAAGCGTTGCGCCGCGACGGACGTGAACCGATGTTCAGGTTCTCGACAAGATCGATGGGGGTCGCCGATTGAAAGTAGCGAATGAATTCTGGATGATCTACAAGGGAACGATATTTCACGTAGGCCAGACTGCTGATCTGATCCATGATCTCCGACCACCGCGCGAGGTTGGCATATTCCGGTCGGCTGCCGGTTGAGCAGATAACGGCGTGCAATAGCTGCTGCAAATGGCGACGGGCGATCGCTGTATTGGAATAGCGGGAGCTGACGACCTCACCCTGCTCCGTGACACGGATCCGGCCGTTGACCGATTCTGGCGGTTGGGCCAGAATCGCGCGATTGGCCGGCCCGCCGCCTCGACCCAACGAACCGCCACGGCCATGAAATAATGTCAGTTCAACGTCTCGACGCTTACAGGTATGTGCAAGTTCTCGTTGCGAAGTAAACAGCATCCAATTGGCGCGCAGATATCCGCCGTCCTTGTTGCTGTCACTGTAACCGATCATGATCTGTTGATGCCTGTTCCGCATTTCGAGATGCTGGCGGTAATGTCCGTTTTCGAAAAGCGTTGCCATCGTATGCGGAGCCCGCTTTAGATCATCGACCGTCTCGAAAAGTGGAACCAGATCAAGCTTGCCCAGCAGACCTGCATTCTGCATCAACAGCAGAACCTCCAAAATATTGCTGACGCTTTCTGACATGCTGATGATGTAGGTTTGCATCGATTCGACGGCGACGTTTTGTTGTGCCTGCAGAATCAGTGGAAAAATCGATACGATTTCGCTGGTCGGGGCACTGAAATTCAAATTCGCGGTCAGTCTCCGATCGCTGTTCAACTCGGCATTGAGTAACGCAATCTTTTCGTCTTCAGACAATTCCTGGTAGCCGTTGGCAATTCCCCGTGATTCGAGTATTTCGGCGATCGCCTGCCGATGACGCTTGGCGTGCTGCCGAACATCGAGCGTGGCCAAATGAAATCCGAACACTTCCACTCGGCGAATCAGCCGTGACAACAAACCCTGCGTCAGCTCGGCTCCCCGATTCTGTTTTAAACTCGCATCGATCGTTTTCAAGTGGGCCAGAAATTGCGATGCCGACCGATAACCCGCGGAATTCCCGCTGGATTTGGCCCAAGGCTGCCGATTATCTTCTCGTGTCGCTTGAATCTTGCGG
>JBGSXT010000762.1:0-3462 GCA_041751295.1 Mariniblastus sp. | reverse complement strand
CCGGTCGCCGTCTGAGCGATTTGGTCGACCTCTGGAGGATCGTCGGCCCGCAGTGTCGAGTTCGATACGGGAAAAAAGCAGGTTGATATCAGAAACAGCAGAACAAAATTTGCTGAGCGGAGCATACTCGAAATATCCTGTCTGGTATTGGTAATGACTAATGGAACCGTGTGAAATAAATCGCTGCGGTCCTTTCGCATATTAAATTGCCAATCCGTAGGCAGGTGTCGGGTCAAATCTAATTTCCCGGATTTCCCTCCTGTTTATTCAAATTCGCAGAAATTCCATCAATATTTGTCGCTCGTCGCCCGGTTTTCCCAACAATTCGCTGTTATTGCGCGACTTTCGGTCCTTGAACACAAACGGGCGAGTCTGGATTCGTCCACTTCCAGCACGGAACGTCGCACGAAATCTTTCCTTAAAGTTTACGGCTCAGCAAAAATTGCATTGTTCGCGTTTGAAGCGGCAAAGAACAACGATTGCCTATGCTTTGGAATATGGGACTCAGTGTATACGCAGCAAAATTGGTCGGGAAGCGATTTTGATTCTAGAATTTGCCAATTCGGCTGGACGAGCCAGAAACTGGGCGATTTGATCTGAAAATCGTCAGTTTGCCGAAGTACCGTACTGTTCCGGTCCCTGCAAGAATGCTGCCATTGTCGTTGAGGCAATTTATGCTGGAACAGGACAATAGTGCAATTTTCGCATTTCTGGCGGGCTTGATTTGCGGGAGTTGGACGAAAACGTGTACAATTGGCAAATGGTCGCGTATGATTCGATTTAGCAGCGTTTTTTAGCCGAATGCCCCTATACTTGAATCCTGCCACCCAGGGACAATCAGTGTTTTACTTCTCGTCTCGATTGTTCGCCAATTCGGCCCCGATATCTGGTTCCTTAACTTTCCCGCCAAGGAGCAGTCGTTCATGACAGTAGTAACACCCTATCAGGCTTCCGAACGCGGTTTCGCTGCTAATCGCCGGCGTCAGCATCGATACGGCTTTACTCTGGTCGAAATTCTGATCGCGCTGACGATGACGTTGATCGTTTTATTTGCGATGGCCCAGGCCTTCCAATTCGCCAGTGGCGAAATCGCCAACGGCCGCGCGGTACTGGAGATGTCCAATCGTTTGCGAAATTCACAACAATTGATGCGAACCGATTTGGCCGGTCTAACCGTCGATGTCCGACCGCACACTGAAACAACGCCGCCTGGTTATTTTGAATGTGTTGATGGACCGAGCACAGATAAATCCGCCGCAGGAACTGCTGATGGCTATTTGGGAGATATCGACGACATCCTTGCATTCACTACTCGAAATCTGGACAGCAGTTTTCGAGGCCGATTCTTCGGCAACACTTTGCAAGCGTCATATGCCGAAATCATCTGGTTCACGCGAGTCAATGACATCAACAGTGATGGAATCGTTGATGGCGACAGTAATCAAATTGTCGACTTCACCGAGTCAGTTGCGTTGTACCGGCGAGTGCTGCTGATTCGACCGGACCTGAATAATACTTTTCAGGATGCCGATGGCAACTCGGTATTCGCTTTGAGAGCCGTCGATACGCTTCAAGACGCGATCGAATTCTTCATGATGAATGACGTTTCGGCCCGCTATGTGCCCCTGGCCGGTCGACAGGATTTGATTATTGCGAACAGCCTCAGCGACCTCGCCCGCCGCGAGAATCGTTTCGCCAGAGACAATACTCTTTACCCCCATATAATCGATCGCACCTTTTTGTCAGCGACCAGAATGGGAGCCGCCGATGGATTCAGCGGAGACGACATTCTGTTAACCGACATCGCCGGGTTTGACGTCAAGATCTATTCGCCGTCGGTGCGGATTGACCTGATCGATATCGATGGCAATGGTGCAGCGGAAACGGCCGTTGAACCCTCGGATATTGGGTACGTTGGTGTTGGCGCGAATGCCGCGAACAACGGCGGATTCGTAGATTTGGCGACCAATTCTGCAATTCCGTTTTCCAGGAGTGAACCATTCTTTACCACGCTTCCGGTTATTCGCCCGGCAACGCCTGGCTTGTGGACAGAACCGACTTATTGTACTTGGTCACCGCATTATGAAACCGATGGAATCGATCAGGATGGGATCTTGGGTGCGGATCAAGGGACCAATGGATTTGACGATGACGACATCAACGGCGTCGACGATGATGGCGAACGCGAAACGGCGCCGCCGTATCCGTTCCCGGTGCGAGGCATTGAGGTCACTTTCCGGATCATCGAAAAGAACACCCGCCAGGTGCGTCAGACGTCGGTGATCCAGAATTTCCTGCCGCAATAGATTCCGTAATGGTGCGGAAACGATGGATCAATAAATCTGCCAGTCGTTTTGAGCAGGGCGTTGGTGTTAATCATCGTTCGACCAGGGCAAGCCGTGTCGTGACGGAGTTCATTGGGCGGCATTTCTGGTGTTGATCAGCGCTCCATGGGGACAAGCCCATTGGTATTTACACATTTTTTGTTGAGTATCAGGGTGGATGCAGACAATGGCGAAGCCATGGCGGTATAAAGCATGGGGTGGAGTCCGTCGGAGGCGGACGAAACCCCATGTAGCGTTAATTAATGCGATTCAGCCGCGGAAAGGCGACAGCGACAGCGCGGTCTGGTCCTGACTGAAATGTGTCGTCGCTTCGCGACTAAGGAATCTGTGCCGACCGTATCATGGGGTTGCGCTGAGTTCCTCAGCTTCACCCCATGCTTTACACTGCTATGGCTTCGCCATTCTTCGATGCAACGCAGCCGATTTGTGTAGTGACCGATGTGACAAGCCCCGTGTCGTCGGCAAACAAAATCTTTAACCCGTGAACGGCCGGATGGGCCATCACGCCGATCTTGTGATTGTCGTGGCGTCGGCAAATAAAATCTTTAGCCCGTGAACGGCAACACCGTTTCCATGTCCGACAAATCGCACTCGATCAACCTGACTCGCATGTGGCAGGTCCAGGGCGACGATTCGCTGGCCCAGGGCGACGATTCAATCGGATCGGCAGGCAAGCCGGTTGAGGACGATTCGGTGGGCTCCAACCGCTGGCTCGATCTGGCCAGTTTTTCCACTCGTGAAATCGAGCGGCCCATTCGACTGATCCGAAACTTCAACTGCCCCACCGGATTGAATGCTGATTCGCGCTGCGAACTCGTGCTGGGAAATTTGCCAGTGGGTACGATATGCCATTTGAATGGGCAACCGCTTGGTTTGATCAACGGCGAATCGTGCCGATTTGAAATCAGCCAATACCTGTGCGCGACCAACCGGATTCTGATCGAACTGGATTCGGCAACCGGATCCGTAACCGCGAAGGCTTGGAGTGTTCGGTTGGCGATTGCATAATCGAAGTTCGACTTGATTTTCAGTCAAACGGTCGATCGTAAATAGCAAGACGATCGTTCATATCGTCGACGTTTGAGGAATAAGGCTAACAGTGAAGCTGCGGACAATG
>JBGSXT010000761.1:0-2123 GCA_041751295.1 Mariniblastus sp. | reverse complement strand
CGGATTGGCTCGGTCGATTCAATATTGAATTGATCCGAGACTGGTTGCGGGCCGCCGAAGGGGAAATCATTGCCGATCAGACAAATTCAGTGCGGATTCGGCTAGCGTTGACTGAACTTGGTCCCACCTTCATCAAATTTGGGCAAATGCTCAGCACCAGGCCCGATATTATTGGACCCGAAATTGCCGATGAGCTTTCAAAGCTGCAAACGGATACTCCCGCCGATGACTTTGAAGTCGTGCGCGGCATCATCGAAGAACAACAAGGATGTCCGTTGGAAGAAATATTCGCGGAATTTTCGCAGACGCCGATTGCGTCGGCTTCCATTGGTCAAGTTCACGTGGCCAAGCTCCGCGATCGCGATCATGAAATGAATGGAGACGGTTTCGGTTTACAGAACGAGGTTGTCGTCAAAGTCAGACATAAGGGAATCGAATCCAAAATCGAAACCGACCTCGACATCCTGGCCGGGTTGGCTCAATTGGCGGAACGCCTGGAAGATTTTCGCGCCTATCAACCCACGGCTGTCGTTGCCGAAGCGGCCCGCATGATGCGGCGCGAACTGGTATTCGACCGCGAATGCAGAAATCTGTTGCAGTTTCGTTCCTTGTTCGCAAAAGACAGAACCATCCGAATTCCCAAGCCGATTCCGGAACTGTCCTCGGAAAAAATGATCACCATGGAACGGCTGGATGGGATCAAGCTTCGGGACGCCCATTCGCGGGCACTGACGGACTTAAAGGGTGTCGACCTGGCGGAATTCGCCAGGACCGGCGCAAACATTTATCTGCAGATGATTTTTAAACACGGGTTTTATCACGCCGATCCACACCCCGGCAACATCATGTTGATGCCCGACGGAACGATCGGGCTAATCGATTTTGGACTGGTGGGCCGGATCAGTGAGCGGCTGCGGGAAGATGTTGAAACCATGCTGGTGTCGATCGTCAACCAGGATGCGAGCTTGTTGGCTGCGATGATCAAGCGGATTGGCGATTGTCCGGTCGAATTGAATGACAGCGCATTGTCCAATGACATCGCGGATTTTGTTGGCCAGTATTCAACGCAGGTGTTGTCCCATTTTGACATGAGTGGAGCACTACGGGATTTCGTAGAAATTGTCCGTCGATTCAGGATCTCACTCCCTTCAGAAGCCAGTTTGTTGATCAAGACACTCGTAACGCTGGAAGGCTCGGCCAGGCACCTGGATCCGAACTTCAGCCTGATGGAAATCATGAAGCCCTATCAGCGGCTGTTGATGATGAAGCGGCTGTCACCCGCGCGTCAGCTGAAAAAGGCGCAACGTTTCTATTTGCAATTGGAGCAACTGGCGGAGAACCTGCCATCGCGAGTTTCATCCATCCTGGAGCAGGTCCAGTCCGGTCGATTCGATATTCATCTGGACCATCGCCGGTTGGGGCCGACGGTCAACCGGCTGGTTTTGGGACTGATGACCAGTGCGTTATTTCTCGGATCGGCATTGATGCTCAGTTACAAGGTCGCGCCGCTGATGTTCCCGGATCCAGGGTTCTGGGGCATCAGGGATTTGTCGATGTTGGGGCTGATGGGCGCAGCGACCAGCATGCTGATGGGGCTGCGACTTTTTTGGGCGATCAGAAAGTCTGGAAATCTGGATCAGCCAGATTAGCGAGCTGCTGCCTGTTTCCCATCAAATCCTTGATCGTTTGGTCGACTTTAGCGTCCAACAGGTCCAATTGGGCGAGAGCCTTGTCCTGTCGTATGAGCAAGTCGTTGACGATATCGATTTGATCGGTTTGGAATTTGTTAGCCATCTTCCGCCTTCGCAACGACAGTTTCCACTGATCATCCATCGGAAGTTTTTCTGTTTTCGGCACGCATTCAGCAGCAAAGATTGGTTGATGCGGATCAGCGAGGATTTGCCGGTTAATCCGGTTGAAGAATTAAAATTCACAATGAATGCATCAACGGCTATGGACATGCCGGGACCGGATCAATTAAACTTCCAGATCGGTCAAATTTTTTTAACTCGTGTCGCTGAGTCGTTTCCGGCTCGATACTCAAAGGAGGGCGTTCGATATGGCTGTTGAGTTCAAGTTGAATTTGGAGAAAAAATGGTAAAGTTGTTGGTTCGTGATAAAGA
>JBGSXT010000760.1:0-6200 GCA_041751295.1 Mariniblastus sp. | reverse complement strand
ATACGGTTTTTGCCAGTGGTGGATTTCCCAATCCCGGCACGTTTGCAGTTTCGGCGACGGACCACAACATCCTCTGGCAGAATCAGATCAAGGCCTACGAACAATCGCTGTTGGAGCATGACGGTTACATCTACTGTCATTCCGATCGAGGCATCGCCTTTTGTTGGCGCGCCTCCGACGGAAAAGAAATGTGGAAGGAGCGGGTGTCCAACGACGGCGTCAGTGTTTCCCCAATTCTGGTTGGCGATTTGATTTTCATGACCGATGAATCGGGGCAAACGGCAATCATCAGGGCCAATCCGGAAAAATTTGAGCGGGTCGCCGAAAACCAATTGGGCGGTTCCGCATTTGCAACTCCAGCGTTCGTGGACAACCGCATTTACACCCGCGTTGGCACTAGCAAGGGCGAATCTCCCCAGTACCTGTATTGTATTGGGGAAAAATAATCGGACGTCAACCCCCGTTGACTCTGTTCCCTCCTGTTCATCCCAAACTCGCCCATGCCGTCAACCGGCCGATCATCAGGAATGAACCAGCGGTTAGTCATTCCGAGTAAGCAGACGGTCTTGTTGATTGTTGCAGACGGAAACGTGTTCCAAGTCGAGTATTGGATGGCAGAACGAAAAACCTGCGACCGAGGAATCTGACGGCGGCCTTTCGGACTGGCAGAATGGCATCGAACTTCGAGATTCTTCCGGCTCAGATATTCGGAAGTTCAAGCCCAAATTCGTCGTCGTATTTACAAAAAATCCAGTCCTTTCCCGTTGGCCCGCCTTCAGAATGACACAAAACCGATGCCGTAGTTCATTAGAAACGAATGTTTGCGGCGGTGCTCGAAGTTCGAAATCGGGATTTAGTTCTTCGGCTGCGCCTTAGCCGGTCGGAAACTTTCAAAGATGTTGCGAATATCGTCTTCGGAAAGTTTGGAATCGGCAGGTTGGTGGATTAGGACGATGCCAAACGAAGTTCCCCCAACATCGAAAAACGAATAATATTGCAAGACATCCGTTTTTTGGACTCGATCCTCATGATTGGAGGTCCAATGCCAGAGAATTCGGTTGATCTTCTCTGGTCGACCAACCATTTGCCACTCCAGATTTTCCTTTTCGCGTGAGGACAGTTCGGAATCGGAAAATCGGTCAAAGATTTCGTCTTCCAACATTCCCACGAAATGTTGGCGGTTGGTTGTGACCCATTTTGGGAACCTCAACACTTTCATCGAAACCGTACTTTCGTCGACCCGTTCTGCATTCCGGAAATCGATCCGGTTGACTTGCATCGCGGAAGTGCGAATACGGTAGGGTTGGATATTGGTTTCCGGTGGCAAATCAATCAACAGGATTTCACGGGTGCGTGTCAGGCAGGCCTCAGGACCTTCCAAAATGACTGTCGAAAACACGAACCAGGCGATACCCAGTCCAAAAACGGAAATCATTCCACAGATCAGAATTCCAAACACACCGCCCAATGCAGATCCTCCAATCGCCGCAATCCTGGTCGCCGAGGAAGTTCTCTGATACTTCATCTTCAACAGCGCCCGCAGACCCAAATAGACCGCCGGAAATCCGATTACGGTCGCGAAGCAAAAGAAACCAAGGATCCACCATTGTTGAATAAAAAAAAACACGCCAATCCCCACCGCCAGTGCCAACAGACACACGACTCCAAAAGCCAGACTCCACCACGCGCTGCGGTGGCTGACCTGCTTGGTCATTGACCACTCCCCGCTATTGACGCTGCCGCAAACCGCACAACGAAAATCCCGACTGCTCGGCATCCCGGCAGTAAAAAGTTCGATCTGACAATTTTGACATTGAATCATGTTCGTTTGGCTGGCTTCTATTTCCGCATCATTCGGGTACCGACCAAATAGTCGGGCAGTCCTCGGCTGGGGCTCAATACCGCAAACAGAATTCCGACCATGACCAGGAGCAATGGAAACAATGAAATCAATAGAATCGGTAAAGTGATGTCGGAGTTTTCCGCAGTGATGTTGATCACTTCCGGATCATTATTCAATTGATAGAACATCAGGAATATCAGCATCGAAATCAGCACAACCCAGGGGAACCAGGCAACCAGTGAGCGGCACATCGATCGGAATCGGGAAGCGGGAGCTTTGTCGCGGCTGCGGCGCAGTGCAATGCCGCTCAAGTGCATTGCCGGGCCACCGTTAAAGAAATATCCATAGGTGGCAACCAGGCAAAGCCCCGCCAATGAGGAAACGACTGTCTGCAGCATCGTGCTCTGACTGACCAGCATGACAAAAAAACTGGCAACAAACACAACAGTCATCAGCAGTCCAAATTCAAGGCTGGTTGAAATCGCCAGCATCCCGATCCGGTCCACCCAATTCCAGGTCGTTGGCCGTTCAATGGAATCGTTCAGGCGGTTCACCATCCACTCAAAAACATCCTTCCCATCCCGTCGCTCCGCCAGTTCCCGGCTGAACTTCATGACGTCGACAGGGTGATCATGACAACTCATGAATTGATGCAAAACAGACTGGATCGAGTCAACGGCCGCCGCGCGTGCATGGCTATTTTCGCCGTTGGCAGACATTTGGCCTGTTGCACCGTTTGATGCGCAACGTCCAGGAACCAATGTGTGATCCAGAATTCGAATGCGTCCGGTGTGATCGAGCCACAGATGATTGGGCGACAGTCCGTCGGGAATTAAATCGTTTTCGGCAGACAAGGCCAATTCGTAGGACACATCTCGAATCAGCGGACAAACCGACTGCCAAAGGCAACTGGTGTCCGGCAAAACGGTAGTCAAAGGCAACCCCGGCACACTTTCGGTGGCATACCAGGATCGAGCCTCCAAATCTTTTGACTGTCGAATGACTCGCAATCGACAAGGGCGCGTCAAATGTCGTCGGGCGTCGCTGATGGGATTTTTGGGGAAACCATCGAACAGCCAAATCAATCGATCAAGTTCGCGGTCCTTGCCAAGAAAAGCTTCCCGGCCGTCGGGCTGCTCTCCAAACGAGCCCACGACTTCAAAATCTTCGAATAATTGCTTCCCAACAATCGCCGTCGGGACCGTAACTGCAAAACGATCGAGCAGCGTGGATTCCAAATCGGCAGCCAGTCTGACGACCCGCGTGCCCGACAGAATTTCGTGGACACAGCGGTAGCCGTTCTCGCGGCCGGCCGTGGCAATCATCAATAGCATGGGCAGCCAGTAAACCAGACCGATGGCTTGGATCTTGACGATGAAAGGCATCACATCGGACATGTCCCGGATATTCGTCGGATCAATAAAAATGATGGAAGCCGCCTGGTTGAGTGCCATCATTGTGCCTGGAATCAGGATCGCTCGAATCAACGCTGCCGTAAAAGAGGGAGACTCGGACTGATGATCAACCACCCGCATGCCGAATATCCACTTGCCCAGGGTACGGCCCCAATAGGTTTCGCAAATCGCGAAGTACATTACAACCACCGGAGTCACGAGCAACATGGCGGTCACCTGTGGATTGGCGGTAAAGCCTGCGATTCCCATCAAAAAAAGGAGCAGGGGATTCAGGACGGCCACCAGCAACCCCCCGGCGAAGCCAGCCAGAATGGAGTCGAAAAAGAACGCCGCCATCCGTCGCCCCGGATCTGCGGCCAAGGCACCGCGGGTCGACAAGGGGAGTAATCCGTCCCGCAACATGTTCAGGTTGAACGGTCGACGCTCGGGGTCCTTCTCCAACGTTTGGGCGATCAGCCGCACCAGTGGTTTGGGTACATTCCTGGCAAAATCGCTGACTTTGGGCGGAACTTCCGAGGCGATACTCGATATGACCTGGGCCGGATTCCCGACGAATGGCGCACGTCCGGAAAGCAGATAAAACAGCGTTCCGCCAAGCGCGTAGATATCGGTCCGTTCGTCAATGTCCGAATTCCTGATCTGTTCGGGCGCAGCAAATTGGGGTGTGCCCATAAACGTGCCCGTTTGTGTCAGCGAAGAATCGCCGAGGAAAGATTTGGCCAGTCCAAAATCCCCGACTTTGATCCGACCGTCGGCGTCGACAAAACTGTTGGAGGGCTTCAAATCGCGGTGCACGATGCCGGCGTTGTGGGCAACCATTAGCCCTTCGATCATGTCCAGCACGTAGTCGACGGCCCGCCCGACCGGGATCGGTCCTTCTTCAGCGACAACATCTTTCAACGTGCCGCCGCCCATCAACTCCATCGTGATATAAAGCTGACCTTCGTGCTGACCCGCCTCGTAGACGAACGTAGAGCGAGGATGATTGATCGATGCGGCGATCTGGCTTTCGCGGCGGAACCGCTGGACCATTTCGTCCGTCCCGCGAACTTCGGGAGACAGCAGCTTCAGCGCCACGCGACGCCCCGTTTCCTCATGGACCGCCTCAAATACGGTGCCCATCCCTCCTTGTCCTAACTTACGACCTAGACGATAAGGACCTACCGATTTCATTTTTAACGACTGGGGAGAAGGAGTCGCCGCCTCAGGCCGCGTGCCAGAAATTGCCGAGACACGGGTCAAGTCGTCGACCGGAACAACCGGTATTGGCGAGCGGGTAATCGTCTCGTCATTCAGGATCGAGCTGAATGAATCGCTTAACGATCCGCCACACTCGCTGCAATACTTCGGCGCCGAGGCGTCGTAGCTAATGACCTGGTTGCAAAATCCACAGACGATCTGCATTAATTTCCACTAAATTCCGGTAGTAATGATTTCATCACAAATCTGGACCAAGTCCCTGCACCCAGCGACCTCAAAGCGGCTCAACAATCAAGTCCGCAGCGTGGTTCATTGGATATTTGTCCGGCTATTCGCCTGTTTCCAAGTATTCTTGACTGCCGCCAACCTATTTGCAAACGAAACCGTCGGTGCGGATTGTGTTTGCTGACAATTCGTCAGAACACGAATTTATGGCAATCCATGAAAAACTTCCATCGCAACAGCCGATGGGAATTGGGGTTAATATATACGTGGCAGAATCCAGATTTCGCCAGAGCGACAATTTCCAGCAGTGAGCATTCGATGACCGAACGATCAAAATTTCAAAAGAATATCATTCGCAACTACTACGACAATCGCGACAATATCGCCCTCCAGCGGGCCCAGGAAATCATTTCCGAACTTTACCTGTCGGACGGCAAAAAACGGCAGCGATATTGGAAAAATCTTGAAACCCATTTGCTCAAACTGGGTACAAAACAGGCCACGATCGATCATCTGATTGAACAGGACGATCCACAATTGGCGGCCCGGCTGGTTGAACGATTGGATAAGTCCGCTTGATGTGCCGAATCAGTTCAACACGGCGAGGACATCCGATTCACTCATGATCAACAGTTTATTACCGTCGATTTCGATTTCCGTGCCGGCGTAACTGGTAAACAGGACTCGATCCCCTTCGCCAAGCTGCAATTTGGCGCGGGACCCGTTGTCCATCAATTTGCCATTGCCAACGGACAGCACCCGCCCCTGTTTCGGTTTTTCCCTGGCACTTTCCGGCAAGACGATGCCACCGGCAGTCGTTTCATCCGCTTCCATTCGCTTTATTACAACTTTGTCGCCAAGAGGTTCAATTCTCATCATCTGCCCTGCAATAACCGGAAACAAAAAAGACCCTGCTACCTTGCGATTACCAGAGTCCCAAAGCAACCCCCGATTGTTCCATGCGACAATTCAATCATCAAGGCACAAAGGGTTAATCCGATGCGGTTGTGCCGTATTCGGTCGGCATCCTGCTGGAAATACTGGATTGGTGCTGCAATTCCGGCATTGCCGACAGCTTCGGCAAGTTATCTACCAATCCGGTGTTCATGGGCTTGCGCCTAGTCATTCCAGTCCCCCGGATCCGATCTCCCGTCCGGATCCGCGAGTCCAGGATGCGATGCTTCCCCGGATACGCGCACTCCGACAACAGGGTGAAACGGGCAGAAATATTTTTATTTTTTTGTGGCGCGGGGATTGCAAAAAAAAAAAAATGCTTTAACGTATCATAAATCCGGGAAGTTGACTTCCGGAGGGACTGTTCCTTATTGTCCTGGCCGTACGAGCCTTTAATGAAAGATGGCGTAAAGAATTTCGATTCGTTGCCGCCTGACGGTGCCTCCGTCGAAGTTATAACACTGCTGGAACACGGCGTCCCATTGGGTCATGTGGAACGTGGAAATCGGGCCCCTGGTGACTGGTTCGCTCTGCAGAAACGGCAAATCACCGGCGGTACGGAA
>JBGSXT010000759.1:0-11329 GCA_041751295.1 Mariniblastus sp. | reverse complement strand
TAAGTTTCTGCCAATCGATAGGCGATTTCGGTTCTCTAGGTCATTCGTAGCTGCTTCTGGCGATTCACCGAACTTTCGGGGAAAGGGATCGCAACGTCGTCGTCAAAAAAGGGGGGGTTACAAGCTCCTCCAAATGCCTTTTTCTGAAATCAGCTTGGCGGTGTTTTCGTCCAGCAGCTGACCGCGCTCGATACATCTTACGCCAGGCTAGATGCGTGGCGACATGATCGGAAATGCAAGGTGCTTGGCGCTCGTGATAATCGTTGCGAGGCGACCATTCCAGGCCGCATTTCGACAACCCCAAGCTCGAGGGAAATGCGGACTAACGACCAGACATGAGATCGTCGGTGTGCACGTTTTTGAAGTTGTCGGCCCAATCCGGCTGGTAGTCGCGGGAGAACAGCAATTGGACCCGCTTGGCCCGATCCGAAGCAGTGTCGCCCAGAATTTCGATTCCCTTAAGAATTTTGATGATCGTTGGCTCATCCGAAACGTCACCTTCCGCCCGATCGATGCGGTCCAGACTGGCGGCCAATTCAAGTATCCTCGCCCGCATTTCAAGGAACTGGCTCTGCAGTATTTCCAACGATTTCATCGTACACCTTTCCCAAACCGGCAATTCCTCCGTATCATATTTGGCGGGTGCCAGTTACGCCAGTACTTCATTTTCATGCCTCGATCCGCAGCGTCGTGATTTATCCGCCAAACAGCCTGTTGCCGTTTTTTTTACTCCTCGTTTCCTGTGTCGGTATTTCCGTGGCCGACGAACAGCAGGATGGTTTTGTCGAACGGGCGGTTCAGATTGTGATTCGTGACGATGTCGCAGCGATTACCTATTCGTTCGGTTTGAACGAAAATACGATGCGTCAGGTGCTCGACGAGTGGAACAGCGAACCTGATGCGGTGACTGACCTGCGGGAAATGTCGTCAGGCGATTCAAGCGTGGAATCGACCGTCGACGCGTTTCGCGAAGCCTTCCCGGATCGGTTGGCCAAATCGCTGCAGGTTTCAGTCGACGGTAAACCGCTCAATTTGCAACTGGTTTCAATCGAGCCTTCAGCTCGACATCATTATTCCTTTGTGGCCAATCTGGAGTTTCAGTTGCCCGTGTCGAAATCGCAGAAATTGACAATTGTTGATGTTAATTTTCAGAAACTGATGGGTGCGGCGCGCTATGCTTTGAAGGCCAGCGGTTCTACAATTATCTTCAATTCAAATGTCGCACCAATTATCGTTCGCGCGGGTCGGCATGATTTGAGCTTGCTGGCCCCAGAAAAACGTGAGGAAATCTGTACGATTAAAGCGACGATCGCTTCCGTACCAAACCAATCTGCCCGCAGATAGAGTCCCAGAACACGTCACCAATGTCGATTTGGCGTCCTCACGATTTCCACTACTGAGACAACAATAACCGGAACCGATGCCAGAATGGCTTTTTTTGGAATTGCTGCAAATTTTTCGGCTGCCTTTAACGTGAAGGACCGCCGACGGTTCGGCCATAAAGTTTGATCTTGATAATAAAGTTACCAGCCGCTTTGATATAGCATTCGGAATTGAAGAAAATGGAAACTTGATGGCTCGAATTGTTGCAATTGGAGATATTCACGGTTGTTCGGATGCCCTCGAACGGCTGTTGCTGGAAACGCGTCCCCAGTGTGATGACGTTTACGTCGCGCTGGGCGATTTCGTTGACCGCGGACCCAATTCGGCCCGGGTTATCGAAATTCTGCTCGATTTGGTCACTGAATGCCATTTTGTTCCTTTAATCGGCAACCACGAATTAATGATGTTCAAAGGACTTCGCAGTCAGGCGGAGTTTGAGTTCTGGTATCAGCACGGCGGCAGCCAGACAGTTGCCAGTTATGGTGGACGCATTCAAAACATTCCCCAGCACCACATGACGTTTCTGAGCCATTGTTTGCGGTTCTTCGAAACGGAACGGCATTTCTTTGTGCATGCAAATTACGCCCCGAATCTACCGTTGCGCGAACAACCGGACGAATTGTTGTTTTGGGAACACATTAACGCGTATGTCCCGCTTCCCCATTTTAGTGGCAAAACGGCGATCGTCGGCCATTCCCCGCAGGCTAATGGTGAAATACGGAATTTAGGACATGTACAAATCATCGATACCTTCTGTTACGGCGATGGTTGGCTGACAGCTGTTGATGTGACATCGAATCAGGTGTGGCAGACCACCAATTTCGGCGATTTTCGTGAAATCGAAATGCCAGTCGTTGAAGATGTCTACCAGGAACAGGCAACGGAAGAGTATCCGAGCGTCGATTGATTGCGACTCGCACTACAGGTTTTTTTGTAACTGCCGATCGCCATCTGGCGGGGCTGGTTTCTTTGAGCATTCAAATTAGTTGGCCAGCGCCACTTAGACGGAATGTCGTGCGAAATCGCAAACCGAAGTGGAGCTTTCCAATTAGGCTAGCGGACTGCAAGCATCTTGCGGGTTTCCCGCGTTAATCCGGATTGATCGGAAACGAAGTAATCTTTACAAACCGGCTGCAAAAAATACTGACTTCTGACTCAAGGCCCATTTCAGCTCATTATTTTGCTGGAAAAAAACGGCCCGAATTGGCAGCCCGTATGGCATGCAAAGTGCTTCTACTGGAAAGACCGAAAAGGCGATTTCCCGGTTGCACCGGATCGCCAACCCAAAGTCGATGGATCGACAGGTCAATAAACAAATGTTCAAGGAGGACGAATCTTGAAAACGAACTATTCCAAACTCGTAACAGCTTTGGCTGTTGGTGTTGCCATGTCGAACCCGTTGTCAGCTCAGGAAGAGCCCGGTGGCAACAGCGGCGTCGGCGGCTTGGTGACTGTCCTGGATGTTGCCGCCGTTTTTGACAAGAACCCCTCATTCAACGTACGAATGGATGCGATCAAAGCCGAAGCCGATCGCTTGAAGTCGGAGATTACGGCCAAGCAAGAGCAGATCAGACAAAATGCTGTTAAGTTGCAGGACCTCCAGGTGGGATCGGCAGATCGCAACAAAATGGAAGCCGACCTCGAGCAACAGCAAGCGTCATTGAGAACCGATGCGCGGCAATCTGAACAGGACCTCTTGAATCGCGAAGCGCTGATTTATTACGAAACGTACCGCACGTTGCAGGAGGTTGTTGCTGACGTCGCGGAAAAGCACAACATTTCGCTGGTGTTGCGATATGACAGTGCAGAAATCGACAAAACGAATCGGGCCGAAGTCATCAAGGGTGTCAACCGCACGGTCGTGTTTCATCGACAACTCGATCTGACAAAGTTGGTTGGCGAAAGCATGAATGCTCGAACGGCTAGCGCCGGCTCAACTCCGATGAAATAGTCGGACCATTGGTGGTCATCAAAATCCAGATTCCAGATTCAAGCCGTGGCTGTTTCAGTTCACGGCTTTTTCTATTGGAAAGGTTGTCCACCGCCGTCGAAAAAGCCAAATCGGGCTGACTTTCCCCGTAAAACGGCCGTCTTCATCAGTTTTGGTTATCATATGTTCGTAGAGCGCCAACCAGAGCCACGCCGTTCATATTCCTGAATAATCGGCTGAGTCGGAAATACCCAGTGTTCTCGTAACGCACTGCATGTTAGGTTACGGCTGTGAGGATCGGATTGGCACCATGAAGATTCAGATATACAACGATCAGGTTCGCGTCGCGTCACCGGCCAAGCTGAATCTGTTTCTTGAAGTTCATGCGAAACGGACTGATGGATTTCACGAGTTGGAGACCGTGATGACGCGATTTTCGTTGTTTGACTTCCTGACGTTTGCGCCCCATCCTGATGGTCAACTACGGCTGTCGATTCAAACCAATCGGCGTATTCCTGAAACGGTTCCCAGTGATGAGCGGAATTTGATTGTTCAGACTTTGCAGGCTGTCCGAAATATCGCGGACCGGTCGCTTGGTGCGGTGGTCACGCTATTCAAGAATATTCCTGTTCAAGCTGGCTTGGGGGGTTCTTCGGGAAATGCGGCCGCCGCTCTATTGGCTGCCAATCGAATCTGGCATCTGCATTGGCCGATTGAAAAACTGGTGCAGATCGCGAACACGATCGGTAGTGATGTTGCTTTCTTTCTGATTGCTTCACTGGCTAGATGTGCCGGGCGAGGGGAGCAGGTTTACAATCTGGATTATCCCTGCCGTTTGAACGTCGTCCTTGCGAAGCCGCCTTTTGGCCTGTCCACTGCGGATATTTATTCTCGATGCAAGGTGCCAGACAAACCGATAAGCAGTGAAGCTATACTGATCGGCTTGAGATCCGGACGGCATTCCAGTATCGGAAGGGCATTATTCAACCGCTTGGAACAATCCGCATCTGCCGCTGAAGAGGGTATTATCAGATTGAGAAGGGAATTCGAAAAAACCAATTGTCTGGGGCATCAATTGACAGGCAGCGGTTCCTGCTATTTCGGAATTTACCGAAACAGCCGTTCCATGCAATGTGCCGCCCGAGCGTTGGCTAATCGGATGCCCGAGGTTGAAATAATTACTGGTCAAACTCTGGGAACTCGAAATCCGCAGTGGCTGCGTAAAGATTAGGAGTTGGCATGCAAATCACCGAAGTTCGAATCAAGTTGATGGAGAAATCTGAAGATCGGCTTCGGGGATTTTGCAGCGTTACGTTTGACGAGTGCTTCGTTGTCCGCGATCTGAAAATCATCGAAGGCAATAACGGCCCGTTCGTGGCAATGCCCAGTCGCAAATTGACCTCTAATTGCCAGAAATGCCGAACCAAGAATCATTTGCGGGCAAAGTTTTGTAACCAGTGCGGCACTAAGCAGCGTGGTGATTCCATCGCCCAGGACGCCGATGGTCGGGCTCGATTGTATGCTGATATCGCCCATCCCGTGAACGCTTCTTGTCGGGAAATGATCCAGAATCGCGTCATTGAAGAATTTCATGCCGAGGTCGAATTGTCTCGCCAGCCCGGCTATGTCACTCGTTACGATGACGAATACGACGTCGATTGGGACAGCTCAAATTCGCGGGGAACGAATGACGTCAATAACAAACAGAACGAATCAAATCAACGTTTCGATGATCCGGAAATTCCGGTTTCCGGTTCGCATTCGGAGCAAAAAAAACCGGATAATCCGACCTACGGCCAATCAGCAGCGGGTCGTGATGCGGATTCCGGATTCGGCCACGGCATTTTTGATTAGGCACAAATCGACTGTTCCCACACAATCGTGCCGCTGGCCAGAATCGAACTTTGCCTGATTATTGCCCATCGCAGGCGTTCCCAACTATAATTCCACTTGAACGGCGTTGAACAGTTTTTCGGCGCACATCATTGGTAACTCTTTGGCAGTCTTTATGCAGTATAGTCTGACAGCTTTAACGTTCGTCGTAATTGCTTGGGGGTGCCCATTGCTTTTAACAGCCCAGCCGAAGCCACTTGCGCCAGGCGTCTTGAAGGTGATACCGGCAAGTATCGATGCCCGTGACAGTTACTCATTGCCGTTGCCACTGCAAGGCTTGGACGCGCAAGCCTACTCGCCCAATTTTGCTCCAGTTCTGGACACGCTACACGGTCAAACTCAAAACGTGGTCTTCTTTCGAGATGTCTGGCAGTATGAATTCGGATTTCTTGGATTGCGACAGGCCAGCCTGCCATTGGCCACCGAGAACGGTATCGAAACAAAAAATGTCTGGTATCTGGTGTACCGCATTCGAAATACGGGCGTCAATATTTCCTACGACCAGGTCCAGGAAGACGAACGATTTGAACACGTCAAAAATGATCTTAAACGCAATCGCGAAGAATTCGAAATCAAATCCAGATTCACGCCTCACTTCTACCTGAATGGATGGGTCAAATCAGAGGAAGGGGAATACAAGGAAGTCACTTACCGCGACCAGGTTGATCCGGAAGCGTTGCGACTGATTCGGGATATCGAGGACAAAAACCGGTTCCTGTTGGACAAAGTAGAAATGATGTTTGCCGAATTTCCGGTTGTCAAATCTGCCGACGATGGCGGATTGTGGGGAGTCGCTATTTGGCACGACGTGGACCCGCGCATCGACTTTGTATCCGTTATCGTTCGCGGTTTAACCAATGCGTATCGAATTTCGACATCGGCCGATGGCGAGCGGGAATTCAAATACCGCAATCTACAGCTGAATTTTTGGCGACCGGGCGATACCATCCAACAGGATGTTGACAAGATTACATATGGAATTCCGTTGGTTGACGATCCGGCCCGGCAGGTAGAAATTTGCAAACACTACCATTTGCCCGGCCCGCTGATTCGTGGATACCTTGTCAGCGAATCGGCCGATCAAAATGTCCTGATCGCTGAATTGGATGCCAATATCCAGTTTTCCGATTTCAAGTCGACGATCACGCCGGCACTGGAAAACGGGGAAATTCCCGGCGAAATCCGTGCTGCGTTCAAAAACGCGGGTGTCGAAATTCCGGCAGAGACCAAAGCGGGATCGTTGGTCAAAGACAGGAAATGGTCGTTCGAAGCTCCTTGGAATGGCAAACCGCAACAGTTTGTGCTGACTGTTGAACCCCAATATTGGGAGCCCCATTTGGATGGCATTCGGTTCATCAAAAGCCTTGATCATCTGTGGATCTACCGCTAAAATGCCGGGGCTTAGCGAATGGCAAGACGGATTGTCTGAAGGTTGTGGAGCACGGATTTCCTGATCTGTCGCGTACTACTTAGACGGTCAACGATGTCCGTCCCACCGCTCATTTACAATCCCACTCGCTCAAGCAGTTTTCAAAACGCAAAAGTTAATCCAAATGGAAATATAGAAATGGCACATAAGAAGGGACAAGGCTCCAGCCGCAACGGTCGGGATTCGAACGCACAACGGCGTGGAGTCAAGAAATTTGGTGGCGAAGCCGTGCGGGCGGGCAATATTATTGTTCGTCAGGTTGGGACAAAATTCCACGCGGGTCGCGGTGTCGGTCAAGGCAGAGACTACACCCTGTTTGCCTTGGTGGATGGACACGTCATGTTCGATCGCGAGGGGCGTCGAGTCAACATCGTCCCGGAAAATAATTGATTCGATTCGTCGGATTTTTTTGAGCTGACGTTTGCGTCCAGCGCTTGTTGGAATACGCGCTAAGCGTTTTGTAGCACAAGGATGCCCAGTCGGCATCCTTTTTCGATTATTCAGGATTCAAAGCCGTATGTTTGTCGATCGCGTTCGTATCGAGGCTGTTGCCGGCAAAGGGGGCGATGGCTGTATGAGTTTTCGTCGCGAGCGGTATGTCCCCAAGGGTGGCCCCGACGGTGGTGACGGCGGCTGTGGTGGCGATGTTGTGATTATCGCTGAAGAGGGAGTTAATTCACTTGTAAATTTGAACCGGCGGAAACAGTGGAAGGCCCAACGTGGCACTCACGGCAGCGGTTCGCAACAGCATGGAAAATCGGGTGCCGACGAAGTTATCCATGTCCCGCCGGGGACAGTGATCATCGATGCCAAAAAAAAATATGTGATCAGGGACCTGCAGAAAACCGGTGACATGATCATTGCTGCCCGTGGTGGACGTGGCGGTAAAGGGAATACGCGTTTCAAATCGGCGACCAACCAGGCACCACGCATGCGGACTTCAGGAGGTGATGGGGAGACTCGTGACTTGATTCTGGAACTGAAAGTGATCGCCGACGTTGGACTCGTGGGAAAACCAAATGCCGGAAAGAGTACTTTGCTGAGCCGAATTTCCAGCGCCCGACCGGAGATTGCCGACTATCCGTTTACCACCCGGTTCCCGAATTTGGGCATGGTCGAATTGGACTGGGACACCAGTTTTGTTGTCGCCGATATTCCCGGCCTGATCGAAGGGGCAGCGGAGGGCATTGGATTGGGGCACGATTTTCTGAAACACATCGAGCGATCCGGAATTCTCGTTCATCTTGTCGAGCCGGAGCCGATGGACGGAACGAATTCTTTAAAAAACTATCACACCATTCGCAGTGAGCTCGGAAAATATAACCCGCAACTTCTCGCCCGACCAGAATTGGTTGTTGTTACAAAAGCGGACCTGCCGGAAGCCGATTCGATTCGTCGTCAACTGGTAGAACTTACCGGATCAACTGTACATTTGATCTCGGCGGTCACCGGCAAAGGGATTCCCGAACTTGTTCGTGCTATTTCCGAGGTACTGAAAAAAACGGCAAAGCCCCGTTCCGATGCCGAAGCAGTGCAACTGCCGACATCGGAAGTCTCGCCCTAACATCAACCGGAACTTCAACCGATGATCCTGATTTCAGCTGACATCGGAAATTCGGCAACCAAAATTGTTATTGACTGGCTTGATGAAGGGCCGCAGCCAGTTCAAACGATCAAGCTGCTTGGAGTTCAGCCGATCGGACTTGATTTGCCTGACCAGCCTACATACTGGTCCATTTGCAGCGTGAATTCACCGCGTTGCGAACAGTTGTGCAGCTGGATCGCAGAAAATCGCCCGCACGATCAGGTCCACGAAATCCGCGAGTCCGAAATTCCGATTCGTTCCAATGTCGAGTGTCGTGCAACAACGGGTCGGGACCGATTGGTTGCAGCCTGGCAGTCCTGCTGTCTGTTTGATAATCAACAGCCGATCGTCGTCGTCGATGCGGGAACTGCAGTGACAATCGATTGGATTGATGTCGAACGAGTCTTTCAGGGAGGAGTTATCTTCCCTGGCGCTGAGGCATGTCTGCGCATACTTTCCCTGGAGACCATCGCACTGCCCGATCTGTCGTTGCTACATCGGGATATTGCCATCGTTGAAATCATGACGGAACCCATTGGTCGCGGTACACAGTTGGCTATCCTGCGCGGAGTATTCCAGTCCCAAGTGGCGTCGATGAAATATATTGTGGAATCGATATGCTCCATTCATGATGGCCGTTGCAATGTCATTGCCACCGGAGGCGGAGTTCAGCGGCTGGCCGAGTTCTTGCCCGATGATTGGAGCATCGTTCCCGATCTGGTTTTGCACGGCGCGACGGGGATCGGCAGGATTCGGCTGTCGAAACTCGCCGGAAAAAAATGACTGCTTTTGACGCTGCTTCACAGACGATTTTCCATGCAGCGACGCCGACCGGTCGTGGTGCCGTTGCAACTCTCATTATCCACGGTCCAAGCGCGATGGATTGTGTCAGCCGGCTGTTTCGGACGCGCAGCGGTCAACGGCTGAACCCGAAACATTTTGGCAGGATTGTTTACGGTCATTGGATGATGAACGACCAGCCCGGTGAAGATCTTGTTGTCTGCCCTCGGGACCACACCTGGCTGGAAATCCATTGCCACGGTGGCGAATCGTCGGCCCAGCTGGTTGCGGAATCACTTGGCCAAACCGGAGCCATCGCCGTCGACTCACATGCAATGGCAACTCGAATTTCTGGCAATGATTATCTTGCCAACCTGACTGAGTTGATTTCAAGAGCACCGACAGTTCGGACGGCGAAGTATCTGTTGGCCCAGCCCCGTCTTCATGCCGATTTTTGGACTAATCTGTTGCCTGCTATCGAAAGGCGCGACTCGGCAGCCGCAATTGTTTTAATGCAGGAATTTTTGGCAGTGAAACGGTTTGGCAAACATCTGATCGAGCCCTGGTCGGTTGTGTTCTGCGGGGCGCCCAACGTCGGCAAGAGCAGTCTGATCAATTCAATATTGGGCTTTCAGCGATCGATCGCGCATCCCATCGCAGGAACGACTCGTGACATCGTGGAAGCACAAACGGCATTGAACGGCTGGCCAGTTCGCCTGTTTGATACTGCCGGAATTCGGGATGCCACCGATTCGATTGAGCAATTGGGAATCGATCGTGCTTGGCAAACCATTCGCTCCGCAGACCTGAAAATACTGGTGATGGATTCGACCGCGATTGACCCAAATGCCTTGCAGGCACAAATCGAACAAACCCGCCCCAATCTGGTGATTGCCAATAAGTTCGATCTAGTTTGCTCGGGCATTCCCCTGATCGAAGCTGACATTGAATTGCAGGTGTCAGCGATCACCGGAATGGGGATCGACAGAATGATTGATCAGATTGGCCAATTGCTGGTCCCTCAGGTCCCGGCTTTGTCGGTTCCGATTCCCGTTACTCAAAATCAGATTGAGTCTGTTGGCCGAATCCTGCATCTTGTCGAGGAGCAGAATTGGATTCAAGCTCGTACAGAGTCGCTTTCGATTTATGAAATGTTTTGTGGAACAGCGATTTGAGCAGCCATTTCACAGGAATTTCAACGCTATTCTGATGCGTCGACTGATGAATGAATTGTAAGAAATACTGATTAGCGTTTTCCGGGAGCACGGATGATGCTGGAAAATTCTCCTTCGTCCAGCCAATTCAATTGGCATGTGCTGCAACTGTTGATGACGGCGTTGCCGGGTCCGTGGTAGGGATGGGTATACATGACGTCCATGCAGGTTGGACATGACATGTTTTCCTGCAGCGCCTTCTGGTCCATCAGTTCGGGTTGATCGTCAGCACCTCGGTATTCGGCTCGAAAGGCCCCAATGAGTCCCGCTAATGAGTGGCCATCGACCAGAAATCCACGGCAGTTCCGGCAACCGCAGATCTGGGTCTTCGCAATAGTTGCTACTTCCAGGTTTTGATCCGGGCAGACCGGACAAAAGAATGCAGTTGATTTACCGGTCCATTGAGCCGCATCAAGGGTCTCGACCGTTACGCTGCTGTCCACCGTTGCTTCATTCGGGCTCGATTGTTGTGGCCTGAATTCGCAACAATTCGTCGATCGACCGCCGTAGGCGTCAGGTCTGTCGGAACCGCAAACTTCGCAGGCATTCATTGATCAACTCGATTCGGAACGGGCAGTTTCTCCATCGAAAATCTAGCATGTCGGCAATGGCGTTGTCTGGCCATTTGCGCGAAAAAAACGTCACAGTTATCTCAATCCTATTTCGTAGAGCCAGAAAGCGATTTTTCGCCATAGAAATCTGCGATGATTTGCCAGGCTTCCGTCGGAGATTCAGCATATTGAAATAGATCCAGATGTTCGTCGCTGATCATCCCTTCATCAGCCAGATACTGGAAATCGATCACGCTGGTCCAATGTTCTTTGGAATACAGAATGATCGGGATCTGTTGCAAAATGCCAGTCTGTTTGAGTGTCAGTGTCGTGAATAACTCGTCCAGCGTTCCAAATCCGCCCGGGAAACAGACCAGCGCTCGAGCCCGGATCAGGAAATGCATCTTGCGGATCGAGAAGTAGTTGAATTGAAAACAGAGGCCGGGCGTTACGTAGGGATTGGGTTCCTGCTCAAACGGCAATTCAATATTCAGTGCGACTGACTTGGCTCCGGCTTCGTAGGCGCCTCGGTTACCGGCTTCCATGATTCCCGGCCCCCCCCCC
>JBGSXT010000758.1:0-2995 GCA_041751295.1 Mariniblastus sp. | reverse complement strand
ATGTGCCAGATTGGCAGTATAATCCCACAATGACCCGTCAAAAGATCAACGATTCGGTATTACGAATCATCGATGCCGCCCAAAACCGTGCCAGCGAAGGCTTGCGCGTTGTTGAAGATTACAGTCGTCTGCATTTGGAAGATCGCCTGCTGTATTCCACGGCAAAAAAGCTGCGGCATGACTTGACCCAAGCCCTCGTCGAAATCGAGACTCTCGAGCTGTTGCAAAGCCGGAATACAGCCGACGACGTTGGCACCACAGTCGATGCCGATTCGGAGTATCGGCGTACCGGCAACCAACAGATTGTTCGAGCGAATTTTGCCCGAGTGCAACAGGCCCTGCGCACGATCGAGGAATACTCAAAAACCTTTGATGTCAATATCGCCAGAAACATTGAACAGATCCGATACGCTTCCTACACTCTCGAAAAAGTGATCGCCAATACGAACCACAGCCGCATCGACCTGAAATTCGCTAACTTGTACGTACTGACCGACCTGCGAAACAGCATGACCGCGTTCGAGGGCCTGATCCACGAGCTGATTGCCGCCAATGTCGATCTGATCCAGCTGCGGGACAAGTCGGCAACCGACCGCCAACTCGTGTTGGCCGGTCGATTACTGACCCAACTGACGCGAAACAGTAAAACCCGCTGGATCATGAACGATCGGCCCGATCTGGCATTCCTGACCGATGCCGATGGCGTTCACGTGGGCCAGAATGATCTGTCCGTTGCAGACGTCCGGGCCATCGTCGGGCCGGACAAAATGGTTGGCGTTTCAACACACAATATCGATCAGGCGCGGGCGGCGGCCATGTCCAGCGCCACCTACATTGGCATCGGCCCGGTTTTCGCCTCGTCCACCAAGTCCATTGAAACTCAGGCCACTGACACGTTTCTGCAACAGGTTGCTACAGAAATTTCATTGCCGGCTTTTGCGATTGGCGGAATCGACGAACACAATTTGCCCGAGCTGATCGGGCTCGGCATCCAGCGGATCGCGGTCAGTCATTGCGTGATTTCAGCCGAATCCCCAACAGCGAAAATCGCCGCTCTCAAGTCGATGGTGTCGGTGGTTCCGCAACAAAATACCGCCTGTTGTCCGAGCGAATGAAAATCAGTACGTCGCTGGCGATAGGTGTCGCATTGAATCGGCTTTTGCCAGAGAAGAAACGAGATGTCCACGGAGTGTGCACCAAGTCCGAAAGGCTCAAGAATATTGAAGTCGAGACGACGGCAGTAGCCAATCAATCATGCTCCCGCCGGAGCAGGTCAGGCGGTGAGCGGTTACCAGTTCGTTGCCGTCGGTTTTTTTCCATGATGGCGATTTGAGCTGACGAATTTGAGATGAGGTTGCGCGATGACATGGGGCAGACGTAATAACGAAGTCAAGGTTCAGGATTTTGTTTCCGGTATTCGCGAAACGACTTCAGCCGCGGCAGCGATTCTCGATCTTTCTGGCGACCGGTGGCTTCTTTGCTGGCGATAATGTCGTCCAGACTGCAGACGGGAAACCCACGTACTTCGATTCGGCGTTCCCACGCGTCGCTGAACCGTTCGATTCCATCCGGAGCGGCGATCAAATCCAGATCAAACGGACCGTTCTTCAGTTGTACAAAATCCTTGCCGCCACGAATCTCATCGGCTTGCGACTGCGTCAGTTCGAATCCGAGTTCCTGAAGCGCCTTGACCAGCGCGGTCCCGTTTGCTTCCGACTGCTCGACGTACACGTCGGCGTCCTGCGTCGTGTCCGGGAACCCGAGCAGAATCGCTCCCGATTTTCCGAGAAACAGGTAACGCACGTGATGTCTGGCAAAGACATCACGAATTTCTTCTGCTTGCCGATATTCAAACGCGCCCATAGCCGAGCCAGTCTGGAAGATTTTCTTCACACCACGTTCGATATTCCTCCATCGTATCGAACGAGCGATACTCAGCGTCGTCCATCACCGGCTTGTACGTCTTGATGAATGAGTATCGAAATCGCACCTCGAGCGGGCGCCGCGCGGCGGCTTCAAACTCCTCAAGCCATTCGGCAGGAATTGCGGTTTCTGTGTGGCGGGGCTGCGAATTCATGATTGGCATTGTAACGGTTTGTCAAAGTTTAGACGAACATCGGGATCGAACCAATGTTTCCGTCAGCAATCAAGTCGTTCGCAACCGGTACTTTTCTGCAACAGCTTCCAAAACAATTGCCACGCTCAAGGCGTTGCTGGCGACTTTTCCGAAATGCAATACAGTTTGTTGTCCGAGCGAATGAAAATCTGCCCGTCGCTGACTGCTGGCGTCGCGTTGAATCGGCTTTCGCCCTCAAACGAATTTGAGCCAACCTTTTTGTATTCATTGGACGCTTCGATCACATGCACGGTTCCATTGCGATCCGTTAACAGAATCCGGTCGCCAATCGAAACGGGAGAGGCGTAGTCGCCCGCTGGTCGACGCTGGGCGCCTGCTTCCGTCGCATCGGCTTTGAGACGTTCCTAGAAACGGTATTCACCCGTCTTGCAGTCCGCGCAAAAAGCAGTCCCCGTTGACGACCAATACAGATTCCCGTTGACCACGATCGGTGTTCCGATTCCGCTGCGAAGGGGCTGCTGCCAAAGTGTGTGAGTCTCCGAAACATCCCCTTTGCCGCCTGCCTTGATCGCGATCGCCTGACCGGCCCGGCCACCCATGGCATAGACGACCCCGTCGTCGTAAACGCAGCTGCCGCAAACCGTCTTTTCAATCGGTGACTTGGCCCACCAAAGCTCCTGGCCTGTTTCCGGATTGTACGCCAGAATCCGGCCCGGCATATCGATAATCATTTCGTCGTGTCCATCGACCTTGGCAATGATCGGCGTGGACCAGGAATCGGTGAACTCGGCATCGGCGACGCGCCAGGCTTCTTTGCCATCGGACTTGTTCAATGCGACGATCGCATGGCCAGTGTTGCCGGCATTCACCAGCACGAGATCTTTGTACAACACGCAACTGGCACCGTTACCCCATTTG
>JBGSXT010000757.1:0-3371 GCA_041751295.1 Mariniblastus sp. | reverse complement strand
GCTCGTCAATGTCTTCGCTATCGAGCAGTTCCAGAATATCGTCCAGCCCACGCACGACATCGAAGGTCTTGATCTTACCGCCAGGTTCAAGGTCGATGCGCACGTTCGATTTTAGTCCCTCTCCCCCGTTGGTCAGACCCTGTCCACCTGGCAACACCAGTACCTCGCTGCTGCGAACGAGAAACAGAATAGCAAAGCAGGTCGATTCAAACAGGTCCCGTTCGCCAGTTCGTCCCAAAGCAAAGCTTCCGTTGGAATTTTGCTTTTCCTTGAGCAACCGTACACCTTGATCGTACCAGTCGGGAAAATCCTGAAAAGTTCCTTCGGCCTTTTCCCGAAAGAACGCATATCGTTCAAGTGCATAAAGATAATAGTAGCCCCAACGCTCGATCGATATTGAAAAATTGCTGGAAAAGAACTCGTTGGAGGATCGCTTAACGGATGCCAGTTTTCCCATATCGATCGCGGCTAAGGGTCCGTCCGATTTGTTGATCGGCTCGAATTCATTTCCCTCCTTAGGCGGGACATAAACCGAAACCGATGGTGGCAACCCGGTTCCAAAAGCGACTTCATCCGATATCGCCGCGTCCGTTGTTGCAGGCCTTCGAGATGATTTCGGATTGAGTTGCAGAAAATCGGCAAGCAGATATACAGTTCCGCAACAGGCGGCTTGAATGGACAGCGTCAGTCGACTGCCAGTTATGCCCTGATTATCAAGATATTCGTAGAACCAGCCACCGTCGGGCTGGTTTACCTCCATCAACCACTGTAAAGCCTTTTGCGGTGTTTCTATCGGCATGTTGAAACCATGCTGATAGGCCACCCATAACGCCAACGCCACGTATTGTGTTTGTGACGTATCACCGCGATTCTTCCCTTGCCTGGCAACGTAAGTGAAGGCCCCCGATGGCTCTTGGCGATCCACCAGCAATTTTATGATTGCGTTGATCTGGTTAGCATATTTTTGATCGCCAGCATCACACAACAGAATCAGTGACAGGCAGGGATAATAAACCGAATCCGTCCGCTGCAACTGGCCTGACTCCAGCTCGTTTAAGATTCGCCGGATCGAATCGGCAACGATCGGATGCTCGACCGGTACCACGGCATCGTACCGCTTGCTGCTTTCAACGATCGCCAATGCAACCAAAGCGTGAACGCCGTCGTTTGATGGCAGACTGTTGGATTCCAGAAATGTCAGTCCATTGCGGACCATCTTCTCAACTTCCGGCTGGTCCGGAAAAAATTCCTGCTGGCCGACAGATGATGTGGATACCGTTGACGACAGCAGGAAAAAAGCCGCCACAAGGCCCCATCCGATTCCAATTTTCAAATACTCTCGCATAAACGCGCAACAGCTAAAGGAAGGTGCAAAACTGCAAACTCTCGGACAACAACCGAGCCCGGAGCAGTGAACGACTGGAACGAGTGGGCGAGACAGTAGTCTAGATCGTAAATTCGTTATTATTGAAAGTCAACGGTTTGAATTCGCGCGAATCTCGGATGCCGGCCAGTCTTTTTTGAAGACAAGTCGGGTAATCTGTGGTAGTCGATTGACAGTTTACTTATCGATCAACTACATTTTTGTTTCACGCCAATCTTATCGTAGCCAATGCTGAAGGGTTAAAGCTGCGTTTTGGCTGCGACACTTGCGGACCTGGAATTCGCGTGTGAAATCCTCGGAAATAGATTCGGGTCAGGTAGCTCAGTTGGTAGAGCAATGGACTGAAAATCCATGTGTCGGCGGTTCGATCCCGCCCCTGACCACTTCGCACAAAATCGCAGCGACAGGAATTACCCGGCAATTGTCGGGGTTTTTTGTGTCTTGACCAGTGGCCACCTGATCGGCAACTGAGTCGCTTGCTTCGTCATGCACCACGATGCCCGGTTTTACTGCTGCGCTTTCTGCTGCGCTTTTTTGTTTACCGTTTTCGAATTCAGTACCCGTCACTCGATCGAATAGTTCATCAGTCACTTGCAGATAGTGACGGGCAGAAACGAGTTCGCTGTGACCGATCCAGGCGCTTACCGCGTGCTGGGGGATCGACATTGCCATTTGAGTTTCGCAGCTGCGCCGCAAAGTTTGAAACAGATCCGGCCATGGTTTGAGTCCGGCGGTTTTGACGATTTTTGTCAATTGGCGATGGCGATTATGTCCTGACAGAGGAACAATTGGACCAGAATGATTCGGAGATTCCCGGAAGGCTGCGACGAGTAATGCCATCAATTTTGGCGAAATCGGGACGATTCGAGTACTGTTGGTCTTGGGGGCAAATACCGTCAGTCGCGAACGAGTCCAATCGATATGCTCCCATTTTACAGCATGAGATTCAGACGGTACGCGTAATCCCGCCAGTCGAGCGAGTCCAACCAGGCATTTCCAATCATGATTGGGGCAGACTTTCAGAATTCTGTCGGTTTCTTCCTCCGTGACGAATCTGGCTCGCTCTGCAGCTACCGAGGAGCTGACAAGACCTGAAAACGGATTCTTATCGATGAACCCTCGCTCAACCGCATCCCGAAACGCGGACTTGGCGTTGCGGGCGTTGGTGCGAACGGACGCCTCACTCAGTCCGTCCTTGAGCATCTGGATTCGCCAATCTTTAGCGCGCGACGGGGTGATTTGATCGATCGTCGTTGAAGACAGAAAAAACGCCTTCATTTTTTGAAATGTATGTTCCATCCTTTTGACGCTGGATGCTTTCAATTCGATCCGTTTTTGATCGACGTATTTGTCGAGCATTTTTTCCATGGTTGGAATTGACGGGGCCGCGTCGGGCAGCCTGCAAAGGTCAAAATGGGCAATTCGCCGAGTAATATCAAAGGAAAGCCCTTGAAGCCACGATATTGTCTCCGCATCTGGTGATTGATTAAGGCGTTTTGAGGCCACCAGTTTTTCGATTCGCCGTTTGAATTCAAGAGCCATGTCGTGTGTAATCTTGCCCAACCGAAGCCTTCGCCTCGTTCCATGATGATCGAAAAAATCGATTGCGCGCGGGGGTTGTTTACCGGAACTCAGTCGGACGATACTTGCCACGTTTCACTTTCCCTGTTTCTCAATCTTATGAACTTGAATCCTGTTTTCGGATCGTATCCGGCGGGTATTAATCGGGCAACGTTTCTGAAGGTCCATTTTTCGTGTCACGCTCCGCAATCCATCGTTTCAGGGCATCCAATGAATAACGCACACACCTTCCGATTCGAACCGATGGAATCTGGCCTTCGTTTCGCAGGTTCCAGAGCGTTCGTTGGCAAATTCCAAGGGCATTGGCTGCCTCCTTTTCTGTCAAAAGCAGTTTTATGTCCGGAGGGTGGCCAGGGATGTGAGCGGAAAACAGATAGGAATCGGGCGTGTTGTCCAAATTGGGATT
>JBGSXT010000756.1:0-7466 GCA_041751295.1 Mariniblastus sp. | reverse complement strand
GAGAATCTTCGGCAATCCTCGGTGCAGTCCTGGCGTTTATCATCCTTTCAACTCTCAGCCGGGTCAGACGCTGGATGGAAAAAGACCAGCCACAGGAAAAATCGAAATCAGCCACGAACGGGCAAGACGGTGCCGCTGCTGCCAAGAGTTGATTGATCGGAGTAAGTCCCGCTGCATTCGATTTTCCAGATTGTTTAACTGGACTGAGCCACATTTAGGCAATATAAGCACGATGCGTAAGCAAGTGAATGACTTGCGGCAAATCCACTCGTTTGCGCTTCGTGCTTGTATTCGCGACAATTTACGCAGAAATTCGCGCTGTCGAGTTAATTTCCGTCACTGAGCAAATTCATGGTGGTCGATCAGGTACCAGGTTGGTTGCGAAAGCTTCACGACACGTGGTCGAAAAGGATTTTTATGAACCCGCAGAGTTTATTTGGTCATCTTTTTTTGCGAGCGAGAGTCGGAATCGTCCTGCCGCTAACCAATTGATTTGCGTTTACCCGGCTTTCTGGTTGATGCAAACAAATTTATATCGGGCAGAAGAAAATTTACGGCACGTGCTTTGCGTAGTAAAAGCTGCCATGAACTATTTTGCAACGTGTGTTGCAATCAACGAACGACCATGCTGTCGGCTTAAAGTGTTCGTGCCAAGCCACTGATTTTGCCTTGCGACGTTTTCGTTCGCAGCCAATTCCGGGCCAGCCGACACAACAAACTCTCCACTCGCGGTCTCCGTTCCGTTGTCCAGTTCAGTTTCAAAAATTCAGATCAGGAATACGACCTATGTCAAAATTTTTCAACAGTTCCGCAGCCCTTGCGCTTGCGGTTTTTTGCGTCAACGTCGGAGTTGGGCAGCAAACGGGAACTCGCCCTGCGCAAAATCGTGTGGAAGAGGCGCGGTCGACCAACTCAACGCAACTGGATCGACCGATGGTCGAGTTCTTTGCTTCAAAACTTGTTTTGTGTAACAACGCCCAAATCCAAACGAGTCAAATGGTAGCGGATAAGGCTGAGCACAGTGATGTTAAAAAGTTTGCAGAAATGCTTGGCAAGGATCATGCCAAGTTAAATGAACAGCTTAAACCGTTTGTTGCGAGCTACGGCGAAATGCCGGCTATGGCTGCAAATGATCAACCATCGACCGGGAAGCCGGCAGTCACGGGCAACTCAACTCCCCAGCCTGGACAAGTATTTTCAAATGCCAGCACCCAGTCGCAAACAGGTGTGAATACAGGCGACTCGGTGGTACTGCGCCGTTTGTTCGAAATTTGCCAGGATGTGCATGTGAACCAAATGGATGCCTGTAAAGATATGTTGTCACAGAAAAGTGGCAGCGAATTCGACAAAGCATACATCGGATCGCAAATCGTTGGACACATGGCGCTTGCGGCCGAACTGAAAACTCTCGAGAGCCGTTCGCCAGCAGAGTTTCAGAACGTCATTCGCGCAGCATTAAAGTCGGTAGAGGGCCACATGCAAAAAGCAGAGAGCATTTGCAAGGAACTTGATAAAGACGAAGTAAAGACTGAGACCAGCAACAGGTAAACGTCGGTCGCTTATCAATTGTTCTTGAAAAAGGGCTGCCCAATGTTGCAAGACAGGGGAGCCCTTTTTTTATTGCGCGACGTCCCTTCGGTGATAGGTGGCAACAGTACTGTTCACGTGCGCCTTGTCCGACAACAGCACCAGACGGTTCGGCGGCAAAAATCAACGACGCTCACGAAACGCCGCGACAGAACAAAATGAATTTTCCAGAAGGATTCATCGTGGTAACGACCGATTTTTATGGCCCTTATGTTTGTATGGCCTGAAATTTGCCTATGGTGGTAATCGTGAGAGAGATGAAGGATTCCACATCATCCGAAATCCGCGTTTTTATTCAGCGGGTTGGAAGTGGATTCGAGATTTCTCTGCTGGCGGCACTTTTCATGGGCGAGTGTTGACCACATTGGGTCGCATCAGACCATAACCGCCCTAAAAACATCCCCAGAAAGTGATTCAAAAAATGTTTATTCAACCAATTCGTTCAATCGCTGTCTTAGCAGCCATCACATTGGTTTCCACTGTGCTTGTAGATTCGTCGTCCGCCCGAATATTCGGCGGCCGTGGAGGACTCTTCCAACGTAATCGAGGGGGATCCGATTGTTGCTGTCAAGTTTCAACATGCTGCCCCACTACATATGGCAACTCCGGCTATGGCAACTCCGGCTATGGCAACACTGGTTATGGCAATTCCGGCTATGGCCAAAGTTCTGCTGCCTACTCCAACCAGTCTGAGCAATTTAATAATGGGAATATGTACAATCAGGGTAATGCCAACTGGCAGAACTCGACCCAAGCCTCCGGTCAATCAGGCGTTAATTCCAGCTCGACCGGATTCGGTCAGCAAAGTGTGGACGGAACGCAACGGTTGAATACTGACCAGAATTCTGGTGCGAATTTCCAGAACAACCAGCAATTGGAATCGCCAGGAACGTTCGAATCGCCAGAAACTTCCACTACGGAAACATCAAGTCAGTTCGACGTGAACAGTAGTGAGTCAAATGATGGCGTTGGTGTCGACGTGAATTCCGGATCGGATCAGGATAGGAATTAGTTCTTTGCCGTCATGATGGCAATGACAGCGCGAACGATTACGCCGCGAAAACAGTTGCCAGCAGTAAGTCCATCTGTTTTAAGCGTCGTGCGGTTAATTTATGTCGGATTTCGCTTGTGACAATGTTCCCAAGCTACGTAGGTTGGGACCATTGCCCCGTCCGATTCAGACACTAAGTCCTCGCACGATGCTTAACCTGCGGATGTGATTTAACAAAACTTGGACAAGAACCGGTCCGCGCGAGAGTTCAGACCGCGTTCTTGACTGTCGTTTTGTGTAAAATGCAGGAGTATAGCTGAGTTAGTTTTTCACGGGATGAACAATTCAGGAAATGATTGTCAAGAACTGATGTGGCACCCAGTGGCCCAAAATCGACACGGACTTTCGATTTGCCACTACAATCATGGTTTGCATCGTCGACCTGACGTCGAGACTGGCTCCAGGTCTAGGACAAGAAAGCGAATCACCAAGTGCATGTTCCTGATATTTCTGAAAAACTGTTGCGGCTGTTAACCTGGCGACAGTCTTCCGAACTGAAGTCCCTTTCAAACAGAATCCCGGACGAACCGCCGTTACGTGCCGACCTGTTCAGTATCGAGCAGCTTGAGGGACATGCACGGACCGTCGCTGCGTCGCATCGACTGGCTACCGGCTCGGCGCCGGACAGGTTACTGCCAAGGCTGGATGACAATCAGCGGGTGCTGTTCGATACATACGATCTGATCTCGGCTGCTGCTAATCTGGAACGCCGCCTTGAGCCAGCTGCTGAGTGGTTGCTCGACAATTTTTACCTGATCGAAGAACAGATACGCGCGATTCGGCGACTGTTACCACCATCCTATAGCCGCGAACTTCCACGCTTGGCGGGTGGCCCGGCGGCCAACTTGCCACGCGTTTATGGCATTGCGCTGGAATTGATCGCGCATGTCGATGGACGTGTCGATGCCGTCAGCCTGAACGGCTTTATTGCTTCGTACCAGGCGGTCGAATCGCTCAAGCTGGGCGAGCTATGGGCGTTGCCGCTGATGGTACGGCTGGCACTGATTGAGAATCTGCGTCGCGTCGCAGTCCGGATTGCCACGGCGCGGCGACACCGGGATTTGGCGGGCAGATGGGCCGAGCGGATGGTTAGTATTGTAGAACAGAACCCCACGGACCTGGTCCTGGTATTGGCCGATTTGGCACGGGACAATCCGCCACTATCTGGTGCCTTCTTGGCGGAACTGACTCGGCATTTGCAGGGACAGAATCCCAATTTTGCTTTTGCCAACAGCTGGCTCGAACATCGTTTGGCCGATCAGGGTTTGACGACTGAACAACTGATTCGTGACGAAGGTCAGGACCAGGCGGCTGACCAAGTTTCGATTGGCAACAGCATCAACAGCCTGAGGTTTTTGCACACCAGCGACTGGCGCGAGTTTATCCGTGAACATAGTCTGGTCGAGCAGACCTTGTCGCGCGATCCCACGGGCGTCTACGCGAAGATGGATTTTGCGACGCGCGACCGTTACCGACATGCAGTGGAAGGCATTGCCCGCCGCAGCCGTTATTCAGAGTACGAGGTCGCGCTTAAAGCGGTGCAACTTGCCGAAACTCATGCCCACCAAAAACCTGATGTTCGTGCAAGGCATGTTGGCTACTATCTGGTCGATTGCGGCCGCCCGGCCCTGGAAAGACTTGTCGAAATGCGGCTCTCTCGGGCTGTCGTGGTCGACAAGCTCAGGCGACAGTTTCCGTTGACCTGTTACTTTTCCATAGTGGGGCTGGTGACGCTGACTGCGACGTTCCTTTTTTTGCGCTGGTCGCAACAAAACGGCTCGAGCTGGCTGGCCTTGGCGTGGTTGTCTTTACCAGCCCTGGTTTTCGCCTCCAGCCTAGGACTGGGTATCGTCAACTGGCTGATGACCCAATTGCTTCATCCGCAATCGTTGCCTCGAATGGATTTTGAGCAAGGTATTCCGACCGGACAACGAACCCTGGTGGCAGTACCCACGATGCTCACCAGTGCTGCAGGAATCGAACATTTGCTGGATGGGCTGGAAGTGCGATATTTGGCCAATCGCGATCCGTCCTTGCACTTTGCCTTGGTAACCGACCTTGTCGACGCAGCGGCAGAGTCAATGCCAGGCGACGCGGAACTGGTGCTTCTGGCGCGCGAGGGGATCGAGGGATTGAATGAGAAGTACGCGGCGGTTCGCACCGATATCTTTCATCTGTTTCACCGCGCCCGCCGTTGGAATGCCCAGGAAGGCGTCTGGATGGGCTACGAACGAAAACGCGGCAAGCTGGCGGATTTGAATGCGACACTCCGCGGCGCTCAAGACCGATTCGCAGACATTGTCGGCGAAACGGCGATTCTGCAAACCGTGCGCTATGTGATTACACTGGACACCGACACTCAATTGCCTCGTGATTCGGCCCGAGTCATGGTAGGCACTTTGGCGCATCCGCTCAATCAGCCGGTCTTTGATCCACGACTCGGTCAGGTCATTGATGGCTATTCCATATTGCAGCCGCGCGTCGAAGTGGGCCTGTCCGGGGCGCATCGATCGCAATTTGTGCAATTGAATTCGGGCAATACAGGCGTTGATCCTTACACTCGCGTCGTTTCGGATGTGTACCAGGATCTGTTTGGCGAAGGATCGTTCATCGGCAAGGGGATTTACGATGTCGATTCGTTTGAGCAACGTTGTGGCGACTTTCCGGAAAACGCGATTCTCAGCCATGATTTGATTGAAGGTGCCTATTGCCGATCGGGATTGCTCAGCGACGTGACGCTGTACGAATCGTATCCGTCGCGATATTCGGCTGACATTGCCCGCCGGCATCGATGGATACGCGGGGATTGGCAAATTGTCGCCTGGATTTCGCCGTGGGTGCGGGGGCGGGGGCGGAAACGCTGCCGCAATCCGATCTCTACATTATCCCGCTGGAAAATTTTTGACAACTTGAGACGCAGTCTAGTTCCGCTGGCGGCTGTATTTTTGCTACTCATTTCTTGGGGCATTTCACCAGCGCTGGCGGCAGCATCGCTCGTTTTTGTGACCAGCGTCGTACTGCTGCCTACTCTGCTTGCTGGACTGGCAGACCTGTTTCGCAAGCCCGTCGACTTGCCGTTGAACATGCATTTGCGTGAAAGTTTGCAGTCGCTGTCAGGGCCGTTAATCCAAAACGCATTGACGCTTGTCTTCTTACCCTATGAAGCATACATCAGCGCCGATGCGATTGTTCGAACGCTGTTTCGGATGGGCTGGTCCAGGCGTCGGTTGCTTGAATGGAAAACCGCGAGCGATTCTGAACATGGAACGCACGGAGACCTGTGGAATTCCGTTCGTTCCATGGCGATAGCGCCGGTGCTGGGGATCATTGCAGCGATCTGGCTCGCCATTTACGATCCTGACGTTTTACTGTTTGCCGGACCGTGGATTGTCGCGTGGACGGTTTCGCCCGTGATTGCCTGGTGGATCAGCCGCCCGACTCCCGCGCCAGTGGTTCGATTGTCCGAAGACCAGCATCGTTTTCTCGAAAAGTTGTCGCGCAGGACTTGGCGATACTTCGAAGAGTTCGTCATCGAGCAGGAAAATTGGCTACCGCCTGACAACATCCAGCAAAATCCACAGTTGGTCGTTGCATCGCGGACCAGTCCGACGAACATCGGCATGGCGTTGTTGGCAGACCTGGCAGCCCTCGATTTCGGTTACTGTTCTGTCGCGCGGTTCCTGGGGCGCACGCAACACACCTTCGAGACACTTTCCCGGATGGAGCGCTATCGCGGACATTTCTTCAACTGGTACGAAACGCGATCCCTTGCCCCATTGCAACCGCGCTACGTCTCGATGGTCGATAGCGGCAACCTGGTGGGAAGTTTGCTGGTGCTTCGCAGTGGCTGTCTGGAATTATGCGAGGCAAGCCTGATGCCACCGCGATTGTTTGGCGGGCTGCGCGACACGCTACGAGTATTGCTGGACGTGGCCCGCAGTACAAGAGACCCACAGGTCACGGCAGACGTACTTCGCCAGATCGATCGTCAGATCGAAGCTCTGGCCCATCCGCCGTCAACGCTTGGCGCCAGGTACAAATTGCTTTCGCGGCTGAATGTTTTCGCTGCGGAATTGACTTTGGTTACGACAGGAAACAAGGAGTTTGCCTGGTGGACATCTGCCTTTGAGCGGGCTTGCAACGACCACCATTCGGAACTGTTGCTGCTGGCGCCGTGGCTCGGCCTGCCAGCGCCACCCGACAGCTTGAGCATGGTCGGCAAGGAAGAGCCCACCGATCATCACGACAGGATTTGCGAAGCGATCCAACAATTGGACACGATTGCCACGCTGCCGGATCTCGCGCGAATACAAACGACGATTTCGCCATTTATCGAAACGAAACTGGCCCATGTCGATGACGGGACAAAAGACTGGCTCATCAAGTTAGTCGCCGCATTGGCCAGCGCGGCAGAACAAGCCGAAGCCCGAATTCGGTTATTGGAACGCGTCGCCGGGGAGTGCAGTGAATTGGCCGACATGGATTTCGGTTTACTTTACGACCCCACTCGAGATCTTTTCGCCATCGGATACAACTTTGGCGAGCGGCGGCTGGACACGAGTTTCTATGATTTGCTGGCGTCAGAGGCCCGACTGGCCAGTTATATCATGGTCGCCCAGGGCCATTTCGGGCAGGAGCACTGGTTCGCGCTGGGCCGACTGCTGACGAGTGAAGGGAGCGTGCCGGCGCTGTTGAGCTGGAGCGGCTCGATGTTCGAGTACCTGATGCCGTTGTTGGTTATGCCCAACTACGGGAACACACTGCTCGACCGTACTTATCAGGCTGTCGTCCGCCGGCAAATCGAGTATGGCCGACAGCGCGGCGTGCC
>JBGSXT010000755.1:0-2228 GCA_041751295.1 Mariniblastus sp. | reverse complement strand
ATGTGTACTTCTCATGGGATGCCTCAACAGGTTGTCAATAATTCTGGCCAGTCGTCGTCCGGTACATCGAGCCGGCCCTTGTGCCTTGAAAACAACTGAACGCCAGGCAAACGGATTGAATGTCAACAGGATCATCTGATCCCGCCATTCGCATTTTACCAGAAACTGGCGGATGCGCAAGTTTTTAACAATCTTTTGCCCGACGATCTGGGCCGGATTGAAAGTTGAGCTATCGAAACAGCCGACATTCATGGGTTCAGAGGGAGTCAGTCCGCCTCCATTCGCCGCGGCGAAGAACCACCACTCACTTCCGTTCCACGAGCCGGGCTTTGCCGTTTTTGGTCACCAGCACCCCATTTTCGGAATCATCCAACAGGAACGGACCGATCTCCTGATCCATGTGCAGCAACAACAGCGTATTCGAATCCGGCTCATGACGAAGTGCCGGCTCAAACTCACTTGAATATCGAACGCCCGTTGATAACCGAACCTCATCCAATTCACCGGCGAATTCACTGGTCGGATTGCCAAACTCGTCCGGATCGGCACCCACAAACAGTGGCAAAGTGTTCAGTGTCCTCGAACCGGTCCCATCAATCTCTTTGATCAATTTGCCATCAATGTAAAGTCGCGCCTGCTGGCCGTCAAAAACGCCAGCCATGTGCGTCCATTGATTCGTCGGCAGTTGGGAATCGGCCTGTGGACTGGCGTAACGCCCTTCCAGATGCACATCAAACGTCGGCTTCCCATCGTGCAGAAACAATGCGTACTCCGACGACTGCGTTTTCGCCACGACGGCGCGACTGCCACTGAGATCAGTCGGATTGACCCACGCTTCCAGCGTGAACGGGCCTTGCGGCAACGGCACATCCCCATTCGCGATTCGCGCAGAGTCGTTTTTGATCTGTGCTCGTTGCTGTCGGATCGCAGCACTCTGGATTCCGCGCAGATTCAAACAGCGATTGGATTCCGTCGCAATGGCCTCCCGATCGACATCGACCAGCGACAGTTCGACGTCCGCCAGTACAGCTGGCAAGCGCACCCGTGCGGAAGTATGCAAATAGTCCACCGACATCTCGAATCGAGGCACAGCAAAATCGGACCAAAGGTCTTCTCCATCAACGCCGCGATAGAAATGAAACTTCATGCCACCCGTTTTTCCAGGCGGGACGATGACATGTTGGTGATCGGGCAACGTTTTCCAGTTTCCGATCAACTCCGGTACCACTGTGACTTCAATCGGATGTTTTCCGGGGTTTGGAATGCTGATCACGTAGTCGCCAGCGACTCCGCCGCTGAAGTCGAGCGCCAATTTGTTACCGCTGCGTGTCGGCCTCATGCCACGCACCAGATCGACATCCGCCAGAAAATCGACTTTGAAATCCTTGGGGTCCATCACGGCTCCCACCGGAAAGGTCGCGACAGTAAAGTCGTTTTCGCGGACCGTCACGATGTTGTAATGATGCAGATGGCCCAATTCGGGCGAGTCCATCGCCAAATGGCCACCAGTCGTCGCCAGCGTGTAATACTCGATGCCATCGACAGGCCCTTCGAACGTCATGTGGTGGATATGGCCGGCAAAGACGCCGGTAACGTTGCCAGCGTTCACGAGTTTTTTATGCACGACGGGCCAATTGCTCCCTTCGTAACCTCCACCAAGCCAACGCGGATGATGCAGGAATACAAAAACCTGCCGGCAATGCGCCAATCGTCCCAGTGCCTCGTCCAGAAACGCCATCTGCTCCGGACTGACATTTTGCAGACGTCCCTCCTGAAACCCTTTTTCCCCAGTCTCGGCGTCACCTTCGTCGGAATGCAGCGCGATGAACCCGTTCCCCTTATGCTCAAACGAATACCAGAGCGGACCAAAATGCTTTTCAAAGTTCGCTTCATGATGACCCTTGGGACGATTCGGGTCGCGGAAATCCCAGTAGATATCGTGGTTGCCGGCCACCGGAAACCAATCCATGTTCAAGCCTCCCATCACACCTCGAAACTCCTTCATTTGCTCCATCCATTCGGCAGGCCGGTTGTATCCCTGGATCAGATCTCCGACCGTAATCACGAAATCGGGATCGATCAAATTGGTATCGCCAACGGCATCCTTCAGGACTTCAATCCCTTCCGGATCACCACCCGTTCGGTCCCCATAGATGACAAATTGAAAAGCACCATCCTCGGCAGGTATCGGCAAGGTCATCGGATTGACTCGCGTCGTGAAAATCCCG
>JBGSXT010000754.1:0-5907 GCA_041751295.1 Mariniblastus sp. | reverse complement strand
GGAATTAACCAGCAGACGATCGCCAGTGCCGGTCAACATGGTGTTGATCTATTTGTCGCTGGCTCGGCAATTTTTCACAGCAGCAATTACAAAGATGCCTTGACCGGTTTAAACCGGGAATTGGAAACCCAGAATGAAAACATTTGAATCCGTCGGTTTACAGATTCTGATCGTGCGTCCGGGCGCAACCGAATTGGACGAACAGCGCCGGATTGCCGGTAATCTCGACGTGCCGCTTTCTGAAAACGGCGTTGAGCAGATTTTCGCCCTGTCGCAGACATTTAAAGAATTCACGATTGGCAGAATTTTTGCCGGGCCGTCGTCGGCATCCCGGCAAACGGCCAAATTGTTGTCGGAAAGCAGCGCGATCAAGGTCCAGATCGACGATGACCTGACCAATTTCGATTACGGGTTATGGCATGGCAAACGGATCGATGAGTTGAAAGTAAATCAGCCGAAACTGTTCAGACTCTGGCAGGAAAAACCGCAAAGCGTATGTCCTCCCAATGGCGAAACACTGGATCAACTCGTCAGTCGAGTCGAACGAATCGCAAAAAAAATCAAGAAAAAACAAAAAACGAAAACAATTCTGGTCGTCGCCGCAGAACCGGTCGCTTGCATCCTGCGAAGCGTGCTTGAACGCACTGAGCTTTTCAAGTATTGGACCGTAAAGCCAAATTGCGGAACCTGGAATTTCGTCATCCAGAACGCCGAATCGGATTCCGGCCAAGCGCTAATTTCAAAACGGGTTTAAATCGCTTGGGCTATCAGTTGGCTCAGATTCCGTTGGAATGCCCGGACACTTTGGCCCGTTGCTTTGGGATGAATCCAATCGCGAAACTGACGAGCATGATCAGCCAAAACGTCCAAAACGCCGGACCCGTAGGGCTGTGAAAATCCAGTCGATGCGGATGCTCTACCGAATTGAACATCCAATCGGCCCCCAGCTTCAAACCGATTACTGCAACCAGCAGGTAGGCCGCAAGTTCAAAGCGCGGAAAGCGGTCCAGCAATTTGATGAACAGACTCGCAGCAACCCTCATCAGTGCCAGTCCAATAATTCCGCCCAATACCACGACCCACAGTTTGGGGTGAAATCCGCTGTGGCCGACTGGGGCCGAGCCGACCAGTGCAATCGCAGCCAGGATGGAGTCAACCGCAAAGGCTATATCGGTCAGTTCGATGACTCCAACGGTGGTCCAAAATTGACGGTTAAAGGTCGTGGGCTTTGATGAAACGGGGTCGCCGCTCCCGGAGTCAAAATCGACCAGGCTTGCCATCCCGGGCAACGGCATGCGGGCCTCAAGCTCCGTTTCGGCCTCAGCTTCGGTAAGCGCCCGGCCAGTGGCGTCGTCGATCAGTACTGGCTCCCCTTCCGAATCCAGTCCAACATGTTCATCCGCCGGATCGCGGGCTTCAAAGAAAAAGTGTTTCAGCGCCACGAAGAGCAAATAGCCCCCCCCAAGCAGCTTGACAATGCGCCACTGCAACAGCTGTTGCGCGACGGCGATGGCAATGAAGCGAAAGACAAACGCGCCAATCAATCCATACATCAGCGCACTGCGTTGCTGGTGCTTGGGCAATCGTCTTGCCAACAGGCCCAATACCAGGGCGTTGTCAATTGACAGGACCCCTTCCAGGATCACCAACAACCCCACGATGGCCAGGTCGCCATATTCAAAGGTTTGATCAAACAGCATCGGTAGTGAAAGTTCAGGCCAATTGAAGCGTCGTCGGTCACGACTATGGGAGGGGCAGCTATTCAATTTTGTCGCAGAATTTTACCCGTACTCAACTCACATCGAAAGTCCAATCCCATCTCCCAACGTGAGTCTGCCAAGCCCGGTCCGGACTGAACCCGTTCTGGAAAGGTTGCCAACCCGACCTCACACTTCTCCTTTGAGAACCCAATTGTCATCGAATGAAGCCGTCAACCACAAATCGGCCAATTCATTGACTTCGGAGTCAAAATTGGTTTTGAGTTCTTCAAATCGAACGTCATTCCGATGTTTGGCCATTCGCAGGTAGAGCATGCCGGTTTTCAACTCCTGCTCCTTGTTCGGTTCCGGAATGGTTCCGTTGAGCAGCAACGCGGTCAATCGCGAATAGACGCAACTGGCCATGAACAATTCGGTAGCAGTATCACCAATACGGGCCTGAATATACTGCTTCTCGATGATCTGCTCCCGATGTTTGGCGAGCGCTAATTCGCAGGCCAAGCAGAATCTGCCAATCTGTTTTCCCAGTGAACGGGCATAATACCGCAAATGTTCATGTTTCACCGGGACATTGGCCGTACTGGGAAACAGCTTCAACAACGTGCCTCGATTCGCCCATGGGTTCTGCAACAGGCCCTGCATGTCCTTGCCCAAATGGCGCAATCCGACTGCTGCAATAAAACAGCGGAGCACATCATTGGCCCCCTCGCCGATCAAATTCAGACGGGCGTCGCGCATCAGCCGCTCGAACGGCTGATCGGTAAAAAACCCGGCTCCACCCCAGATTTGAAGGCAATCGTTGGTGATTCTCCACAACTGATCGCTGGCGAAAACCTTGATCATGGCGGTTTCGACCATGAAGTCTTCCGCACCGCTATCGATCAATGCCGCCGTATGGTAGGTGGCGCTCTCCATTGCATACGTGTCAGCTGCGGCAGCGGCAATCTTCTGTTTCACCAGTTCGAATTCGCCGAGCGTTTTTCCAAATTGCCGTCGTGTATTTGCCCGATGGACCATCCGCTCGATGCAGAATTTGGCTGCGCCTGTACAACAGGCTCCGAATGTCGTGCGTCCAAAATCCAGCACCGTCAGCGCGACTCGCAGGCCTTTTCCAAGCGGTCCCAGGATATTTTCAGTCGGAACAAAAACGTCTTTGAATTCCATCCGGCCGGTCGCAGTCCCGCGGATGCCGCATTTTTCCATCCGTTCTTCGAGAACACGAAAACCGGGCGAATCGGGCGTGACCAGAAACGCGGTCACTTTGCCGTCGGGGTCGGAAACGTCAGGAGTGCGCGCCATGACCGTCAGCACGTCCGCGATTCCGCCGTTGGTGATCCATCGTTTGCCGCCGTTAAGTCGGTATCCCGAACCGTCTTCAGCTGGAGTGGCCCGCGTTCGAACGTTGCCAGCGTCCGAGCCAGCCTCAACTTCCGTCAGCGCGAATGCGGCCAGTTTGTCACCAGACGCGAGTGGCTTCATCCATTGTTCTTTCTGTGCGTCAGTCCCAAACAGTTCGAGAGCGCGCAATCCAATCGAATGGTGGGCATTGACAAAGACGCCTGTTGATCCGCAATGGCCGCCGATGATTTCCATTACCCGGCAATAATTGGTTTGCGACATTCCCTGACCGCCATACTCGGGACGGATCGTCATTCCCAACACACCAAGATTCCCCAGTCCTTTGACGACCGAATCGGGAATCCTGGCCTCTCGATCAATTTCAACGGGATCGATGGCCTCGCGACAAAATCGCTTAACCCTGGCCACCATCTCATCCCCTCGACGTTTCGCGTCTTCCGGCAATTCTGGAAACGGGATGATGGATGCTTCCCGAAAAAATCCGAAGAACAGGTCTTTTACAAAACCTTCTTTCTCAGGTCCGTCAAACAGTATCTCTTCGGCCTGCGCGATTTGTTTCCGCTGCAGTTCTGTCATTGTCACGGACATCAATCCGGTTCCTTTATTGATTCACTTGAAATGTCTTTGGTCTTTAAACGGCCTGGACGCCTTGGATTGGCACCGTCGGATCGCAACTCAAAGTATCACTAAAGTCCTGTTTATTCAACGTGTTGGACCATTGGTTTAAGCTGCAAACCGTGATAACTTGAGTCGCTCGAAAAGTCATGCCAACTGGAATCGCATAGAACAGGATTAAATCGGATGTCAAATTCGTATCTGGTTTCCGGCGTAAGGACCCCGATTGGGTCGTTTTTAGGAGCTTACAGGTCTTTTTCGGCGACTGATTTGGGCGGCGTGGTGATTCGTGAAGCGATCGACCGGTCCGGTTTTTCTGTCGAGGCTATTGACGAGGTGATCATGGGTAACGTGATCTCCGCAGGCGTGGGTCAAGCACCCGCGCGACAGGCGGCATTGAAGGCCGGTTTGCCATCCACGATCGCCGCCGTTACGGTCAACAAAGTCTGCGGATCAGGCCTGAAAGCCGTCATGTTGGCCGATCAGGCGATCCGCTGCGGGGACGCCAATGTCATCGTCGCTGGAGGTATGGAGAATATGTCAGCGGCACCGCATTTGATGTTTGCGCTGCGGGGCGGCATGAAATTGGGTGATGCCGAATTGAAAGACGCGATGGTTCTTGACGGGCTGACATGCTCGTTCGAGTCCTGTCACATGGGAATGCACGCTGAACATATTGCCAAAAAATATGCCGTGACCCGTGAAGACCAGGATCGTTTCGCGATCGTCAGTCAGCAACGGGCCGCTGCCGCTCAAAAAAGCGGAGTCTTCGATGACGAGATTGCAAGTGTGGCGATTAAAGATCGTAAAGGCGAAGTGGTCATCAGCCGGGACGAAGGCATTCGGGCTGACACCACGATTGAGGGATTAGCGGGCTTGCGAGCGGTATTCGATCGCAACGGCACCGTAACAGCCGGAAATGCATCGACGTTGAGCGACGGTGCTGCGGCGGTCGTGGTCGCCAGTGAGTCAGCATCAAAATCAGCACCATGGAAATTCAGAATTCTGTCGAGTTTCACATCAGGAACAGATCCAAAAGATCTGTTCATTGCTCCTGTCCAGGCAGTTGCAGGAGCCCTGAAAAAAGCCCAGCTGTCGATCAGCGACATCGATCTGTTCGAAATCACCGAGGCGTTCGCCTGCCAGATGGTGGCTTGCGTCAACGACTTGAAAATCGATCGGGAAAAGGTCAACATCCATGGCGGCGGCATTTCGCTTGGTCACCCGATTGGCGCCAGTGGTGCCCGCGTGTTGGTCACCTTGATGTATGCGCTACGCCGCACAGGTGGTCAACGGGGTGTTGCCAGCCTGTGCCTGGGCGGAGGCAACGCTGTCGCAATGGTGATCGAAGTCGCCTAGACATGTTGCAACCAGCTAACGATCATTTTCTTAAAGTAAACTTGCCAAGCTTTGTCTCAAAATGGTTCTGACCCTTTTGATGGCAAGCTGATTCGTCGAAATTATAGTGTTGGCCGTAGAGGGCCAGACCCATTTTGAGACAAAGCCTAAATCATGGATTCATTGTTCGTCGAAATCGCCGATTACATTCACGGCGCTGAAATTGAAAGTTCGTTGGCCTATGACACCGCGCGATGGTGTCTGATGGATTCACTTGGTTGCGGGTTCCTCGCACTAGAGTATCCGGAATGTCGCAAGCTGTTGGGGCCGGTTGTTCCAGGTGCGTCGATGGATAACGGCTGCCGAGTCCCAGGCACTGATTTGGAACTCGATCCGATCAAGGCGGCATTCGATATTGGCACGATGATCCGCTGGCTGGATTTCAATGACACCTGGCTGGCTGCCGAATGGGGACATCCATCGGATAATCTCGGTGCCATTCTGGCCTGTGCCGACTATCGCAATCGATTTCAACGAGAACCCTTTTCGGTAAGGGATATCCTGACGGCGATGATCAGGGCTCACGAGATTCAGGGGGTGCTGGCGCTGGAAAATTCGTTCAATCGGATGGGCTTGGACCATGTATTGCTCGTGCGGGTTGCCAGTACTGCGATTGCCGCCGGAATACTGGGAGCCGATCGCCTGCAGACAATGAACGCGATTTCACACGCCTGGATTGATGGAGGAGCGTTGCGGACGTACCGACATGCACCCAACACCGGATCGCGGAAGAGTTGGGCCGCCGGCGATGCCACCAGTCGTGCGGTTCGATTAGCAATGATTGCGCTGACAGGCGAAATGGGATATGCAACGGCAA
>JBGSXT010000753.1:0-1992 GCA_041751295.1 Mariniblastus sp. | reverse complement strand
AACATTTCCAAACAATTCAGCCGACTGACGCCTTTCGTGTTGTTGCGGTGTAGGTCCCTTCTGCCGGAAGGGACTTGCCGACAAAAACTTGATGGCTACCAGGCATTTCTTTGATGTCGCGCTCGGCAAGCGGGACGTACTTTATTCGGTTGACAGCAACACATTTTCCAATCGAACTTCCGGACTTTGCGGGGGATCAGGTTGAAATTCTGATCACAAGGTGTGACAATGCCAAAATAAGGGAACGAACTCATGAAGACATACGTGATGTACGGGTTGGTAACGCTGGGCGTTTTTTCAGCGATGCAATCGCATCAAACAGTCGGCCCATACTGCTGGTAGCAACGCAATTGATGTTTCGCTCCAATTGTTGATGGAGAATCTTCTTTTCTGAAGCGACGCAAGCACCAACGCTTGCCAGTTTGTCGTTCCATTCAACATTTGCGGCATACATCTGGGCCAGCGCAACCCGGTACGGCCGTCGAATACTCGCATCTCCACCCGGCAGCGGCACGTACTTCAAATGTGCGAACCGATTGAATTGCAGGCCGGTCGAAATCAGAAACTCGCCCCCCCAGATGGCACCGTCCGTTCCGAATCCGGTTCCGTCGAAACAGCAACCGATCATCGGAAAATCTGCCGGCAGCCCGTGTTCCGCAATCAGCGATGCGACGTGCGCAAAATGGTGCTGGACAGGAAAAAACGAAATGGACTGAGCAATGGCAAGTTCTTTCGCCCACGACGATGACATATAACCTGGGTGCAAATCAGCAGCGATCGCGTCCAGCTGGATGCGAAACAGTCTGAGGAAATGGTCAACGCTGCGGCGCATGGCATCGAGGGTTTCCAGGTTGCCCATTTCGCCGATGTGTTGGCTCATGTAGGCATAATCGTCGCGTGTCGCACAAAAAGTGCTTTTGATCTCGCCGCCTACGGCCAGCACACTCGGGCCAGAACGATTCAGCCTGACCGGCATCGGTGCATATCCACGCGAACGCCGAATGGGCAACAGTTCGCCCTCAATACAGCGGACGACCGAATCATCGCAAACGACGTTGATGTCCCGATCATGCAACAAAAAACGATCGGCGATTCCGCCCAGTCGACTTTTGGCCTCAAGGTTTTCCCGAACGATGGGTTCGTCGGTCAGATTGCCGGATGTCATGACCAGCGGCGGGCAATTTTCCAATAGCAAATAGTGCATTGGCGAATAGGGAAGCATCACTCCGACAAAATGATTGCCGGGTGCGATCAGGCTGGACAAATTTCCCTGCCCGTTTTTTTCCAGCAATACGATCGGGCGTTCACGGCTTTCCAGCAGTCGCCGTTCATCGACTCCGACTGACGCAAACGCTTCGCAACTCTTTACGTCAGCAACCATCACCGCGAACGGTTTGTCGATTCGTCCTTTTCGTTCCCGAAGGGTTGAAATCGCTTGATCGCTTGTGGCATCACACGCCAAGTGGAAGCCGCCAATTCCCTTGACCGCGACGATTTCGCCGGCGCGGATCGCCATCTGGAATGCGGCGATTGCCGGTTCGCCGGTCGGAAGTGATGACGTTTGATAATCCGAAAATTCGGTATCGCTTGACGCAAGATCGGCAAACCAGATTTGCGGCCCACAGTCGTGACACGCATTGGGTTGCGCGTGAAACCTGCGGTCGTTTGGATCCTCGTACTCGCCGAGACACCTCGCGCACATAGGAAACGACTTCATCGTTGTGAGCGGCCGATCGTAGGGAATGTCTTCGACGATCGTGAATCGCGGTCCGCAGTTGGTGCAATTGATAAACGGGTAGCGAAATCGCCTATCGTTCGCGTCGCACATTTCTCGCAGACAGTCGGCACAAACTGAAATCTCCGGCGATACGGGAGTACTTTGCTTCGCTACCGCGACACTTTCGAGAATGACAAATTCCGTTTCATCCAGCGGGGGAATTTCGTTGGAGTTGAAGGAGTCAATTCTTGCCAGCGGAGGAAGATTCTTTCGGA
>JBGSXT010000752.1:0-9773 GCA_041751295.1 Mariniblastus sp. | reverse complement strand
TGATAGGCTCCAATCAGAAAAATACCGAGCAGGTAAGGTTCGCTTCCCAGTTCGTGTAATGGAAGCGATGTATTGCCCCCCGTGCCACCGGTAAAACAGCTGATCTGACCATCCGAATCGCAAGTAATATCGCCGATGACGCCTTGACGGGTTGGTCGTTCGTTCAAACGATGGATCGGCACGACGGGAAAGACCTGATTCAACGCCCATGAATCCGGAACCGCCTGAAAGAGTGAAAAATTGGCGATGTAGGTATCGGCCAATTGGTGCTTCAGATTGCCAAGTTCATCCGGAACAAAATCCAATTCTTCCAACTGGCTGGCGACGTTTCGATAGATCATGGCAGCCAATTGTTCGGCGCAACTTCGTTGCTGTAACGTGATCGCACCGTTGGTAAACAATTGCCAAACGCTATCCATCGCCGTTTGGGCATCGTGAAAACTTTCTGACAGACTGAGGTCGTCGATTGTTTCGAGAATGCCTTTCAATTCCTTCAGGATGTTGGCCGATGCGCAGATCGATTCGTCAACTTGCCCAAATTCTTCCACGCTGTCCTGAATTTTCAGTACCGGAACCACCAGCAGGCTGTGATGGGCCGTGATCGCCCGCCCACTTTCGGAAATGATGTTGGGCTGGGGCACATCGGATTGCAGACAAACCTGTTGGATGTGATGGACGACGTCGTTGGCGTACTCTTCCAGATCGTAATTCCGGCTGGATTGCGAGTTGCTATGCTGCCCGGTGTAGTCCACTGCCAGTCCGCCGCCGACATCGATCGTATTCAACGGCACGCCGATTCGACGCAGGTCGACATAGATCCTGGCTGCTTCAATCAACGAGGTTTTGATCTTGCGGATATTGGAAATCTGGCTGCCCGGGTGAAAGTGCAACAGTTCCAGACAATCCAACAGATCGTTGGCTTCCAGCCGTTTGACCACTTCCATCAATTGCAGAATCGACAGCCCGAACTTGGATTTCGAACCGCCCGAATCGTTCCACCGGCCGCCCGACTTGGACGCCAGTTTGACGCGGACGCCCAATTTGGGACGAATGGGAATGCGGTGGTAACACTCCAACAGCAGATCCAGTTCAACCGGTTTTTCGATCACGATGGTGATGTCGCGTCCCAGTTGCATGGCGCGAAAAGCCATTTCCAACATCGAGTGGTCTTTGAAGCCATTGCAGAGGATCGGTACATTTTCGTCCGTCATCAACAAAAGTGCGAATAGCTCGGCCTTGCTGCCCGATTCAACGCCACTGCCGAACGGTCGGCCGGATTCGATTACTGACTGGATCACTTCCCGATGCTGATTGACTTTTGCCGGATAGAAAAAACGGTAGGTGCCGGTGTATTGGCATTCTTCAATCGCGGTGGCGAACGCCTCATTGATCTGGACAATCTGCTGGCGAATGATGTCCGGGTATCGGACCAGAAACGGCGGCTCGAGACCTGCTGCTATCGCACTCTCGACGGCGTCAGCAATCGCCACGGTTTTCGCGCCGGGTCCTGAATGGACAACCAATCGGCCCCACTCATCGATCCCAAAAAATCCGCTTCCCCAGCGATCAATATTGTATGTTTCGCTGGCGTCGCTGGTGGTCCAATTGGCGTTGTGAAGTTTTTCCATCGGCTCTCCCATAATGTGAAAACACGAGTATGATGTTTGACTCGCTATTCGTCTACTACTCACTGAATATTTCTCTCAAACTGTGGTGGCATGGAACAGCTGTACGCCAGCCTGGTTTTCTATCCGACGCTGGGCTGGAACCTGTTGCTGGCCAGAGTGTTGGGCGTTCGCCATTGGTGGGACGAGGTTGACACCAACGTAGTCATCGGAGCGTTTCCGTTCAAGTCGGACGTTTCCAGATTGGCCAAGGCCGGAATCCAGGCGGTGGTGAATACCTGCCAGGAATATGTCGGCCCGCATTCCGAATACGAACGTTACGGCATCGAACAGCTGCACATCCCCACGATCGATTTCACCCATCCGACGATGGAATCGATCGAAGCGGCAGTGGCGTTCATGGAAGACCGGATTGGGCAGGGCAAACGGGTCTACGTCCATTGCAAAGCGGGGCGCGGCCGCAGCGCGACGATCGTCGCCTGCTGGTTGATCAAGCATTACCAGATCACCGCCGACGAAGCTCAAGCATGGCTGGCCAAGGTTCGACCGCACGTCAAAGCAAGTATCTCCCAGCGACCCGTAGTTCGTCGATTCGAACTGAAGTACTTGCAGCCAAGGGGCCGTACCGGATCACCAGTCGCTACACCGCTCTAATTCGGTGAGGAGCAGCTATTCGAGGAATTGTTATTGGTTGTGTGGCTTCGTCGTGTTCGTAAACTGATCATTGCTTCCGCCGAAATGAATTCATTGGGGAGCGGGTAGGCGTCGGTCGGATTCGGACTAATCGAAATGGAATTTTTCCTCTGCCGGGCGAAGCGGGCGCTTGAGCCAGAGTGGGCGGCGAAGATTGTTGGGGCCGGGTGCAGGTCGCGTCATTGCCAACCAGCGCCGATAGACTTCCATCGATTTATTCGTGTCGACGACAACGTCGCCATAACGGTCGTTGGGACGAGCTGGTTCGACTTTGACTTTTTGGTGCCAGCAATGCATGCCGCTGATTGGGTCCGGCTGAACTGGAAAAATCAGGTTCTGATGGACGCCACCATCGGCCCAAAAAATGCGCTGCGAATCAGGATCGCTGCTGGCGTACGATCGGGGGCCGGTCTTGAGCGACAACTTCCAAACTCCATCGTCGTTGGTGATATCAACGGTATTCATCGCCCAGCGATTGGCTTTCGGATCCTGATCACGTCGCCAGCGGCCCAAATGATGGGAGCAGGCGATGACTCCCGGCCGAATCGCTTCCGTCACCCATGCGCGATCGATAAAATGACCGATTTCCGTTGAAATTCTCAACATTCCACCCGTCTCGATACCGAGCTGCAGCGCGTCTCTCGTATGAATCCAAATCGGATTGCGATTGGAAATTTCCGCCAGCCACTTGGCATTCCCGCTGCGTGAATGAATTAAAGTAGGCAGGCGAAACGTCGGTAGCAGGACAAACTCGGAATCTGCAGTGGAAATATTGTCCGGATGAACGTGAGAGCGGATGTAGACCGGCGCCGTATACTCGGGCCATTTCCAGTCGTTCATCGTTTGAGAATAGAGTTCCTGCTTTCCTGAAGGAGTCTTGAACCCGACAACTGGTTTGCCACCGACTTCGACACCCAGCAACTTTCCGGCAGGATCAGTTACTCGTCCGGTTATTTTTGCCGTCGATGCGTTGCGCAGTTTTTCAGCAGGCAACTCGTTTAAATGAAGCTGGTACGTCGTTTTCTCGACTTCAAAAGCACCGTATTTCTTCATGTACTCCAGTGGCGACAGATTTTCCATGGCCGCTGTCTCCGGCAATCCTTTCGTATTTTCAAAAATGAATTGGTAGTATTCATCGACGGTGATTTTCTGCCCGCCATTTTGTGTTCGATACGGTGACAGGAAGTGTTTGCGAATCCCGAGGCTGCCATCGGGGTCCATCCGCCAGGACAATTCGATCCAGAATTCGTCTTCCTCCCAGACCTCACATGGATTGGCCTGATAGGTGAACTCGACCGATTCGCCCCGCCGGCGGGCTGCCTCTCGCAGAATCGGCTGGCGAAATGCGATCCACGTTCCACTGTGCGTTTCATAGCTGTTGAGATCATGTCGTTCACTCGAATGCCCCATCGGCAAAACGTAGTCGGCAAAGTAGGCTGTCTCGTTCCAGGTTGGAGTCATAGCGATATGGCATTCAACCTGTTTTGGATCGCTTAACATCTCGATCCAGGAAAATCCATCGGGATAGCTCCAGACGGGATTGAACACGCGCGTGAAATAAGTGTCCAGTTTGCCACGTCCCTCCTTGAGGAAATGCGGCAGCAGCATACTCATCTCGTAACAGGCCAGTGGATACTCGTTGGGGAAATGGAGTTCGTTCCAGAACTTGTGGGCTGGCGGGTTATCAAAGAACGTCGGATTGAATTTGTTCCAGCCGCTGGGGGATGTCCCGCCAATCGTGCCGACGCTGCCCGTCAATACATTCAAAAAATGCAAGCAGCGGGCAACGCACCAGCCTCCCAAATGACCAGCCGACGCGGCCCGCCACGTATGACTGGCAAATCGGGTTCCAGCGCGACCAATTTTTTCCGCGACTTCGACGATCGTGCCTGCCGGAATGCCGCTTTCGCGCTCGGCAAACTCAGGCGTAAATTCGGCGTAATCGGCAATCAATGTCCCAATGAAGTGTTTGAAGCTGGCTGCATCTCCGCCATGTTTTGACGACATGTATTCCTGCCAATTGACCCAGTTCTCAACAAAATCCCGGTTGTAAACTCCGTCGATCAGGATTTGCCGAGCCATTGCCAACAGCACCGCCGCTTCGCTGCCAGGCTGGGTCGGCATCCAATAGTCTGCGACACTTGCCGTGTTGGACAGTCGCGGGTCCATCACCGCCAATTGGGCGCCGTTCAACATGCCCTCGATAATGCGTTGAGCGTGGGGATTGAAGTAATGGCCCGATTCGAGATGCGAGCTGATCAGCAGAATGAATGCCGCGTTGGCGTGATCGGGTGACGGTCGATCAAAACCATGCCACAAGCTATATCCCAGTCGCGCGGCACTACTGCAGACATTGGTGTGGCTGTTGTGGCCGTCAACGCCCCAGGCATTGAGCACCCGGTCCATGTAGCCTTCGTGGCCCGGTCGGCCAACGTGGTAGACGATTTCGTTATTTCGCTTTTCGACAATCGCCGTGCGAATCCGTGATGCAACTTCGTCAAGGACCTGGTCCCAACCAACCCGCTTCCAATTGCCTTCCCCGCGATTTCCTTCGCGTTTCAGCGGATAAAGTATCCGGTCTGTATCGTTGATCTGGTTAATCGTCGCAGGGCCTTTGGCACAATTGCGACCACGACTGCCCGGGTGATGGGGATTGCCCTCAAACTTTTGGACTTTGCCAGTCTGCTTGTCAATATAGCCCAACAACCCGCAGGCCGATTCACAATTGAAACAGGTCGTCGGCACGATTGTATATTCGCGTTGCACCGGATTGGGCCAAGCGGTCGCATCGAATTCCGTCCAATGGTCCCAATGTTCGGGCTCCGGAAAACGTTTCAGTCCGGTCCCACCGGGAAATTCAATGTTCGTGCTCGAGGCCGTCAAATCGGGAATAATTTTCAGGCTGGTTGCCAGCCGTTCGATCAGGCCAACTTTAATTTTCTTTGCCATTGCTTTCTGATCAGCTCATTTCCGATGGTTTAGCTTAATGGAATCTGCTGTGGAGCGCGGACCCAAATATGCTGCGATGCAAATACGCCAATCAGCAATAGCGTCGCAGCGATAAACATCCAATGGGTTGGGACAATCGCCAGCAAAACGATCGGGATCAATGTGCCCGTCAGCATTGCCAGTATCCAGAACAGCCGGCTGTATTTTCCAACGAGGATGGATTCGACCACCCGTCGCGTTTCGTTGCTTGGATGAGGCAGGTAGAGTTCAATCATCGTCATGACCAAATGTAGTGACGCAGTGATCACCAACAGGTATCGCAGGTAACTGTTGAAATCCGCAGGCCAGAATCGCGTGAACAGGGCCAGAAATGCCGCACCGCAAATGATGCCGTGTGTCACCATGTTTAACGGAACTGTGCGAGACTGCCAGAAATCGCGACCCTTGGCCTGAGCAAACAAAAACGCCGTGTAGACCGCCGTCAACAGTCCCAGTGCAATCAGCGGTACGGGCAACCACCAGTGCAGAAGTGAATCATATTCAAAAATGGCAATTGCCAAGTTCGCCAGCAACAACGCCGAATAGGCGGTAATAATATAGGCCCCTCGCACTAGCCAACTGCGCCATTGAGGTCGCAACAGCACATACAGAAACCGGGCCGGTTTGTCCAAATCCCAAACGAGCAAGCCACCAGTCAGTCCGAGAAAGACCAGCGCTGTCAAGTTGGCAAACAGTTCCAGACCCTGATCCACAAAACTGGCAGAAATCAGTTTCGCCAGCATGACAGCGATGATCACGCCTGCCGAGATTGATTTTGTCCACAGGTATCCTGAAACCTGCCAGCCCCACAGGACTCCCTTTTGTGGAGCATCGTAGGCGCGCCGCGGTTCCGCCGCGATCGATTGGATCACATCGTTGACTCGTTTCTGTTTTGTTGAGCCATCAAGCCTGGCCGAAGATTCACCAAAACTGAGCAGCCTTGCCAATTTTTCCAATACGTGTTCCGGATGGGAATCCGAGTCATGCGCGAAATGTCCGACTCCGGAACTCTGCTGACTCCACATGAAATTTTCGCTGACGTTGGTTGCCAACGGTTCGAGTGAATCGGCATCCGCATCGATGTAGAAAAGTGCCGGTCGAGTCCCTTTTTCCGCCTTGCGAGCGACGGCCGACTGTTCGATCTTCAGTTTCGATATTCGCGATTCCGGATCGTCCAAATCGCCGGAAATAATCGCCTGGGTCGGGCAGACATTGACACAGGCCGGTTCCAATCCAACATCAATTCGATGCGCGCAGTAATTGCATTTGGCAGCCGTATGTGTGTTTGGATCGATGTACAAGGCGTCGTATGGGCAGGCCTGCATGCAGGCTTTACAACCAATGCATCGTCGTCCGTCAAAATCCACGATGCCGTCCGATCGGCGGTACAACGCCGTGACTGGACAGATTTCAACACAAGGTGCGTTGTCACAATGGTTGCAACGCATGACTGAAAACAGCCGTTGCGAATTCGGGAATTCCCCTTTCTCGATGTATTTAACCCACGTTCGATTAACGCCCACTGGAACCTCGTGTTCCGCTTTGCAGGCGACGGTACAGGCATGACAGCCAATGCAACGTCGGTTATCGATGATAAATCCAAAGTTGGCCAATTTGTTTATTCGAAAGTGTTTTTCAGGAGGGGATATTGAATCGAAAACTGACTTGTGAAGGCTAACCAGAAGCGAAGGAATTAACAAGCATGAACTCCAGACAACTGAACTATTCAAAGTTCAATGGTACAAAAACGTAATCTCTTGTTTACCTCAGTCGATTCAACCTGTTAGAATCGTAGTGAGATGCGTCCATGTTGAGTTTGCCGTGGTTTCGAAACGGAAAGCTTGAGCGGGAAATTGGGATTTTATTCGGGAATCAGGTATGGCCGATCTATCCACAACTGTTAACGGTCTCAAACTTCCAAATCCGTTTGTGATCGGATCGGGACCTCCCGGAACGAATGCCAATGTGATTGGAAAGGCGTTCGACGAAGGGTGGGGCGCCGTGATCGCCAAAACGATCAGTCTCGAAGCAGAAAAAGTCATTAATGTACAACCGCGATATGCCCGTCTGCGCAGTCGCGAGTCCCAGGAAATATTTGGTTGGGAAAATATCGAGCTGATCAGCGATCGCAGCTTCGAAATTTGGCTCGATGAATTCAAGTCGCTCAAGGACAAGTATCCAGATCGGATTCTGATCGCCTCAGTCATGGAAGAATATCGCCAGGAAGCGTGGATCGAGATCATCGAACGCTGTCAGGATGTTGGCGTCGATGCGTTCGAGTTGAACCTGTCCTGTCCGCATGGGCTGCCAGAACGAAAAATGGGTTCGGCAATGGGCGTCAATCCGGACATTGTCGAGGAGGTCTGCGGGTGGGTTGCGGAGGTCGCAAAGGTTCCAGTTTGGGCGAAGATGACACCTAATGTGACTCACATCGAAGAACCGACATTGGCCGCCCTTCGCGGAGGAGCCGATGGGATTTCAGCGATCAATACGATTCGCAGTGTGATGGGAGTCGATTTGGAAACGCTTCGTCCTGAACCATCTGTGGAAGGGTACACGACTCCGGGCGGATATTCCTGCCAGGCGGTCAAGCCGATCGCCTTGCGAATCTGCATGGAAGTCGCCACGGTGATTCAGAACGGATTTCCCGGCAGAACGCTTAGCGGGATCGGTGGCGTTGAAACCGGAAACGATGCCGCCGAGTTCATTCTGCTGGGGTCCGATTGCGTTCAGGTCTGCACGGGGGTCATGAAAAACGGCTATGCGATGGTCGGGCCGATGATTGATGAACTGTCGGCATTCATGGACAGACACGGCTTTGACTCGATTGCCGACTTCAAGGGACATAGCCTGCAGTTCTTCAAGACGCACGCCGAGCTGGTCAGCATTCAGGCGGAAGCACGATCCAGGAAGAAAGCGGAATTCGCGGCGCGGAAAGCGTCGGAATCCGCTCAAGCCGATGCGATGATCCGCGAAGATGCCCAATGGACTGGCGACGATTTTGTCAATCAAAGCGATGCATTATCGCGCGGCTAATGCTCTGTCGCAGGTTTAATGTTCGGTTCAATCGTTTAACGACTAGCCGGCAGGCGACGTTGTTCGAAAATCAAACACCGACGCCAATCCGTCGAACATGTCAGATTCACAGGGCAACACGGCCTCGGCGTAACGCATCAATAATGACTCGGCCTGCGTTCGAGAAACTTCCCTCGTCCAACAGTGCCGACGAATTGGCCATCGAGTGCTTGAACCTGGCCACGGACGGTGACCACAGATGGGCGACCACATATTTCCCAGCCTTCGAACGCATTGTAATCAACATTCATCTGCTGTGTGCTGGCTGAGATCGTGCCCCGGTAATCTGGATCGTAGATCACCAAATCGGCATCGCTGCCGATTTGAATCGCCCCTTTGCGTGGATAGAGACCAAAAATTTTTGCCGCTTGCGTGCTACCGGCGTCCACCAACGTATGTAAATCGATTTTTCCTGTCGCCACGCCGTGCGTGTAGAGCAGATTGATACGATTCTCGACGGACGGAATTCCGTTGGGAATTTTCGTAAAGTCGCCGACACCCATTGTTTTCTGACTGTCGAAATCGAACGGCGCGTGATCGGTTGCGACTGTGCTGATCAGCCGGTTTCGGATTGCATTCCAGAGCACTGACTGGTTGCGTTTGTCCCGAATGGGTGGAGACATGACATACTTCGCGCCTTCGAAGTCCGGTTTCTCGACGAACGATTTGTCCAACACCAGATACGGAATCACCGTTTCGATCCATGCGTTCACGCCGCGGAATCTTGCTGCCTGGGCCGCTTTAACAGCTGGCTCGCAGGAGGTGTGCACAACGTAAACATGCGCACCGGTTAATTCTGCAAACATCATCAGGTGCTGGACGCCTGACGTCTCGACAGTTTCGGGCCGCGAAGGTTCATGAAACTCCGGGCCGGTCTTCCCGTGGGCCAGCAATTCGGCTTGCAATTGGGCAACCGCCGTCGCGTTTTCGCAATGGGCAGTGACAATGACACCCAGCTGTTTGGCCAATTTCAATGTCCGGAACAATTCCTGATCGTCGATGCCAAAGGCACCTTGATAGGCCAGAAAAATCTTGAACGACGCGATTCCCTGTTGCACGATCGTTCGCAATTCTGCCTCGACCTGATCGTCGAATCGAGTGACACCCATATGAAAGCTGTAATCAACGGCGGCAAGCGTGGTGGCCTTTGATTTCCACAGCTCGAATGCTTCCAGCGGCGATTCAGTCCGGCTTGGGCAACACATCTCGATCAAGGTGGTCGTTCCGCCAACCAGCGCTGCCCTGCTTGCTGACACATAATCGTCTTTGGCGTAAGTCCCCATGAACGGCAAATAGATATGAACATGGGGATCAATGAAGCCTGGAAAGACGAACTTCCCGGAAGCATCGATGACTTCCCACGACGGATCGACATGGAAGTTGTTGCCGATC
>JBGSXT010000751.1:0-3698 GCA_041751295.1 Mariniblastus sp. | reverse complement strand
TGCCCAACCCGTTATTGCCGAACGAGTATTTTCGACATGAAAAAATTGACGATTTTGTCATCAAGCTGAACCGGAGAGTGGAGCACAGTCTGCTCGATTGCCCGGGACTGTATTCAGTAAAGATTGCCACGTTTCACGGGGAGTCGATCATTGATCCAACCAAAATCAGCAACGGTGAGACCCAATTTCAATCGCTGCTGAGAACCGGGAAATCACTGACGAGCAGCAAATTGGTCGACGCAGCGGAAAAGGCTCATGCGATCACGCAAACTTTGCGAAAAAGAGGTGTTGAGGCTTACGAGTTTCACGACCGGCACGAGAGCTACGTCTGTATCGGCAGTTTCGACTGGGTCACCCGGCAAGCAAACGGCACCGCGTTGAACAATCCTGAAATTGTTCGAATTGTCAACAAATGCAAACCGGAAACCCGCAGTGTCCCCGGCAACCCAAACGCGATTGTGGGCAAAATCATTAACGGAATTCCCCTCGATCCGGATCCGACGCCGATTCTGGTGCCGAAAGCGGATGGCAACCGAACCGCCGGTCGTCTCAGTTTTCTGCGATAAGGCGGTCACCGAATCGCAACGCAACCATGACCGGGAAACAGCGATCGGCATTCCCGGTATATCGCTGATTCAGGTTCGACGACTGTTTTTCCCGGGCAATGGATTGCCACATTCGATATTCGCTGTCCAGCTCGGTATACTCTACTGCTCCGCCAACTCGATTCGTTTTGATGTCATCGCGTTCAACCAGATGAAGCATAAATCGTACGTTTACTGCAGCCTGATGCTGTTGATCGCCTTGGGGTTGGGTACTTATGTCCTGTTTGGGGCGAACTTTCTGGCTGGCTTGGTCAATGCCGGTGGTTTGCGATCGCACATAGAACTCGATGAATCTGCTGTCGAACAAATTGGAGTGGTTCAGGATCGACGACTGACGGAGATCAGCGGCATCGGAATGTCGCACAAATATCCGGAGCTGTTTTGGGTTCATAACGATTCCGGAAATCCGCCGGAACTGTTTTTGATTTCATCGGCTGGCCACACGGTGGCACACGTTCAATTGGTTGGCGCAAACAACATCGATTGGGAAGATATGTGTGTCTTCGAAGCCTGGGGGAAATCCTATGTCTGTGTCGCCGATGTAGGAGATAACAACGGAACACGAAATGGTTATCAGTTGTATTTTTTTGAGGAACCCGTTTTTCAAGCAGATACCAAATCGGAAAAACCTGTTGAATTAAAAATCGAGGAATTCAAGCGTCTGGATTTCGAATACGAAGACGGCTCGGGAAACTGTGAAGCAATTGCCTTCGACACGCATCAAAATGCAATTTTTCTCTGTAAAAAAAGACTTGACCGCAGTCGATCAACAGAGCCACTTGGAATTTATCGAATTCCTTTAAGTCAGGATTTGACATGGGGAAATTCGAGTGTTGCCAATCGAGTGGCAGAGATTGCGGAATACTACGTCACTGCCATGGATTTCTCGACCGATTCCCGGCGATTATTGATTCGGAACTACGTTTCGGCGAAACTCTTCGTGCGACCTGAAGGTTGGGATTGGTCAACCACATTGAAATCGGCCCTGTTCCGCCAAATTCCTTTGGCGTTGCAGCGTCAAGGCGAAGCGATCTGCTGGTCCAAAGACGGGCAATTTGCCTTTATTGTCAGCGAATTTGTCAGATCGCCGATCTGGCAAATCAATATTGAGCAAGTTTTTTCGGCAAATCAGCAGGATTTTGATACGGCAAGGGACACTGGAAAGTGACACGACAACCCGAATATTCGGGCCATGCGCATTAAACGCTTAAATCGGACGATTAGTTAAATTTTCATGATTTTGAATGTCGTAAGGCTTGAATATGTCATTTCAAATATTTAGACTGAAACTTAAACAGACGCAGGTTCGGATTATTCATTTCCACCCGGCGGGTTCTGTGAGAGAGGAATTGCAATGATGCAAAGAAACTATTTACTGACTTTCGTCACGCTGGCTCTGTTAGCCACGCAATCTACTGCCCAGATGATATTGGTGGAAAGATTGCCTGATCCGGCGCTTGTTGGCGGTGGAGTCATTGGGGGCTTGTTTACGGATCGACCAACTGAGGCGGTTTCGCCATTGGCTCGCGTGGTTTTCACCGAGAGTGTGAACATCGGAGCCGTTACCGTTTTTACAACTGATCTGTTCAATGATTATCCAGTTGGCAGTTCCGGAACTGCCGTTCTGAACATCTTCGTAGGAGATACGTTGCCATTGTTTTCTGATACACTTTCCGGTGGTCCATTCGGGATCGCTTCGACGCCAGTTGATTATGTGGCGACCGCGAGTGGACTGGAAATTACCGCCAGTGGATTGGATATTACTTTGCCGCCGGCTCCATTCCTGATAGGAATCACTCCGGTTTTGAATTTTGCGGCGAACGGCCAGGAATTTTTCCAAGATGCGGGCGCTAACGGTCAAACAACATTTTTGAATAATCCGGGCGGTGCACTGTTCGTTCCGATTTATGGTACCGAGACCATCAATGCAAACCTGGTCGATACGCCAATACCGTTCACCGGAATGGCGATTCGAATTACGGGTCCAGACGATAAAGTATTAAAGGGTGACGTGAACGGGGACGGTCAGGTCAACCTGTTGGATGTTGCTCCATTTGTAGCTGCGATTTCTTCGGGTGAGTTTATTCCCGAAGCGGACGTGAACTGCGACGGAGCTGTAAATCTCCTTGATGTTTCACCATTTGTCGCGTTGTTAAGTGGTGGATAATTTAGGGAAAAAAGTTGCCGGAATTGTGTTGTGTTACGTAGTCGGGCAGCTTATGATGATGTTTTGGGGTTGAACAAGGCACGAATTGTTTTCTTCCCAGTTTCCTGGGTTTTACACATCTTGATTGGAGAATCTTCACGTGAATGTAAGAAATTTTTCATTGGTACTGGCTCTCGTAGTCTTCAGTACAAGTATTTGCCAAGCGCAAAACGACTTCTTTTTCTCGTTCGCCGATTTGGGCGGTCCGGTTGTCAACGGTGACGCCGCAGGCACTTTCAATGTTGGTGACACTGGCTCACTGTTCCTGTATTATTCCACGGACGGCCCAAGCAACTCAAACTTGAGCGTTGGATTTTTCACGAACCTTTTGACTTCAGCTTCTGGAGTTGTTGCGTTCACCGCAGCTGAGACGTTTGATTACGACTTGACAGTTGGTGGCAATCCTACCGGACTCACCCGTTTGTCGACTGGCAATGGTGGTGGTTTCGCTGGTCCTGCAGTTCTCGTAACTCCAGATCTGGTAACTGACCTGCGTGCGTTCACGGTTACCGGTTCTGGTATCCTGGAAGCAAACAACGGCTCTGGCGTCTTCACGGATGCTGGACACGTTCCTGGTGCTGGCAATAATTTCCAAATTGGCCGACTTGATTTTTCGGTAATTGGAAATGGAACCGTTGACATTAACTTCCTGATTACTCAGGCAGTTAATGGTGCAGTTGACTTTGCTCCAACGGCAGTTGGAGGAACAGCAACGATTACCGCTGGTCAAATTGTACCTGAACCGACTTCGGCTGGCCTGTTGGCCTTGGCCCTGGTTGGCTTGGTAGCTCGTCGTCGTCGTAGCTAGTCCCCTGCGGCAAATTTGAAAACGTACAGCCGTGTCAGAAATGACGCGGCTGTTTTTTTTGCGCCCTACTGGCGTCCGA
>JBGSXT010000750.1:0-1945 GCA_041751295.1 Mariniblastus sp. | reverse complement strand
ATTGCGGTACATTGATCATCAGCTCAATGGGATCAAGCTGTACGATCTCCATGACTTGATCCCCCTGGGAGACCCATTGCCCCAACTCCGTCATCTTGGCCGTTACGTACCCTTCGAAAGGCGTGCGAATCGTGTATTTGTTTTTGAGTTCGTTCATTCGCCGAATCTCAGTCTTTTGGGCTTCGACACGGGATCGCGCCTGGGACAGTCGCACCTCGCGTGTGGCTGTCAATCTTTGCAACAAGGCGTTGGCCGCGATGTTTAATTGCGATTGCGAGCGGAACGTCGAAAACGCTTCTTCAATTTCGCGCCGCGTCACTCCTCCCCCCTGACTCGACAGCTCCCGCAATCGCTCGTAATCGGATTTGGAATATTCAAGTCGCGCCTTGATTTCGTCAATGGCCGCCTGGGCGGACTCCGTTTCCGCTGGCAGCGTCTGTTTCAGTTCCTCTTCGGCGTGTTCCCGGAGTTCCAGTTCGACTTGAGCAGCCGCAAGTTCGATATCCAGCGAAACCGTTTCGAGTTGCACAATCGGTTGCCCCACTGCGTGGCCGTCAGCATTCTGTTGGTCTGCCAACATGGCAACCGCATCGCCATCATCCACCAGCAACTCGACCACCCGACCGTCGACCGCGCTGCCTACCACCGATTTGCGAATCGGCACCAACGTCCCGACGAACGATTGGCTGGCTGGCTGGCTGGTCGCTACCACCCGTGCGACGACCACCGGTGAACCAGCAGTGCCCGGCTGCGCTGCGGCGCGGTTCAACGGTCCAGTCGCAAGCGCCACGAATACAACGGCTGGAATGAGGCCTGTCCATGGCGATCGGGCCCCAGGCGTTCGCGGCAATCTCAAATGCAAAAACAAGGTTGCCGCTGTTCGATGGATTTCCAGTAGGATTGGCATTTCCAAATTCATCAATCAAAATTCACAGGTTCAAATCTAATGTCCATTGTACTTCAGGTCCGGTTGGGCAATGGTTACCCAGCGCCGAATATTGGAAAACTGCGGCGCAGTTCGGAAACTGTATGAACGGTCCAGGTGGAAATCGCGCCATTGACGCACCCTCGACCATGCATGTCGTGCGTCGCAACGTCACCTGTTGATGAAAAAGGCCGCATCATCATGCGGCCTCAGATGCATCACCGACTATGAAAAACGCTTGACTATTTAAAGTCATTCGTTTCCGGCTTGATCTCTTCGCTGGCGTCGGCCGTGTTGGCATTGGCGGGCACATTGATTTGCAGCCCTTCCATTCCCATTTCGTCGCCAAAGAACCGAGTGGTCCCTTCGGAAATTTCCCGCGAATCGTTTTCTTCACATGTCAATTGAGCGCGGAATACGTGGTTTCCGCTCTTGATGGCGTTGGCTTCGACGTTGAGCACAATTTCCTGTCCCGGTTCAATCCGGCTGATGGGGTCAAAAACGACCTGTCCAGTGGCAATCCTGTTTTTGAACCCGTCTGCTTTGGTAGGCTCGATGCCTTCGGAAAACTGCATGACGACAACGACGCCATTGGCGGTGCGCGTGCCACGATTTTTTACATGCAATTTATAGGAAACGTTCTCACCCGTCGGCAACGGGCCTTGTGGATCCTCGACACTCAACACCAGGTCGGCGATCGTTTCGACCTGGGTTTGGCATTCACAGGTCGCGGCCAACTCGCCTGATCCACGCGCACCAGCCTGAAACAACAGGCTGCCGGCGGCATCGAGTTGGCAATTCAGGTCAAATGTTTTTCGGTCTCCAGCGGCGATTGTCCCAATGTTCCATTTCAATCCGCCATCGCTGGTTTGCGCGTCGTTGACTCCATTCAAATATCGAACTCCAGTCGGCAAAGCCAGGACGGCCATGACTTCCGCAGCGGTTGCATCGCCAGCATTGGCAATCGTAACGGTATATCGACTCTGGCTGCCGGCGTACTTCAGCGTCGGACCGGCCATG
>JBGSXT010000749.1:0-4246 GCA_041751295.1 Mariniblastus sp. | reverse complement strand
GTCCGCAACGTTCGCGACGGTCGAGACGTGCTTGTCGATGTCAAGACGACCGGCATCATGGTCGATGGCGCCCCCGATTCCGGACGCAACATGCAACCGAAGTCGCTGGGAGCGACCACGGAACTCGCGTTCTATCGTGGCGAAGCTGCTGTCAAGGTAACCAAAGTCGTACCGGGCAGCCCTGACGCTCGGGCCGGAATCACTGAAGGCATCCTTATTTTGAAAGCCAACGGAAAGTCAATCGCAAATCCCAATGAACTTAGCGAAGCCGAGCGAGTGTCGCGGGGTCAACTCGAATTGGACGTCTTCGACCCGAGCAACCGTCAGGAAAAAGTCGTGAAAATCGCACTCTGAATCGAAGCAAACATGACCAATCCGGAAAACCGCTGAATTGGCAAACGCAACCGGTTCTCGCAGTGTTCCCGTTTGGAATTGTTACTTTGTTGTACCGAGTAGAAAAATGTTGACACAATTGAAAGTTGCCTTGACGGCTTTGGTCGTCTGCATTGCGGCATTCGCGACCGCAGCAACCGCTCAGGATATACTCCCATTTCCGCCAACCCCTTCTGGCTCTCAGGCCGGAGTGACCATCGAAAGTTCGACGTACAAGAAACGCGTCGAGCCAAAACGCTTGCCCGCGGATGCACCGAATATACTCATCATCCTGATGGACGACGTTGGTCCTGCCACCCCCGCCACTTACGGCGGAGAAATCCAGACGCCGACCCTCGACCGCGTGGCGGGTCAGGGCATCTCCTACAACCGATTTCATACAACCGCCATGTGCTCGCCGACACGAGCCTCGCTGTTGACCGGGCGGAACCACACGCGCGTTGGTAACGGCCAAATCGCAGCAATTGCCAACGACTTCGACGGCTTCAGCGGTGTCATTCCAAAAACGTCGGCGACAATGGCGGAAGTACTGAAAGCGTATGGATACAATACCGGTGCGTGGGGCAAGTGGCACAACACGCCGGAAGAACAAATTACTTCGAAAGGACCGTTTGAATACTGGCCAACCGGATACGGCTTCGAATACTTCTACGGCTTCCTGGCCGGCGCGGCATCCCAGTACGAACCGACACTGGTGCGCAACACGTTTTGCGTCGAGCATCCGCACACCTCGGGAGGAAACGACCACTATCACCTTTCCGAAGACATCGCCGATGACGCGATCCACTGGCTGCGGGAACAGAAGGCTTACGCGCCCGACAAACCGTGGTTCATGTATTGGGCTCCCGGCGCATCGCACGGACCGCATCAGGTGATGCGGGAATGGGCAGACAAATACAAAGGCAAGTTCGATGACGGCTGGGACGCCTACCGCGACCGAGTGTTTGCCAACCAGAAGAAGCTGGGCTGGATTCCGCAGGACACCCAACTGACTCCTCGGGCGGACTCGATGGCTTCCTGGGAATCCATCCCGGAAAATGAACGGCCCTTTCAGCGTCGTTTGATGGAAATCTTTGCTGGCTTCACGGAACACGCCGACGCTCAGGTCGGCCGCGTAATCGACGAGATCGAAAAGCAGGGAGAGCTCGACAACACTCTGATTCTTTACATCTGGGGAGACAACGGCTCCTCTTCGGAAGGCATCTACGGCACCATCAGCGAGCAGCTTGCCCAGAACGGCATTCCCACTACGATTTCCCAGCACCTCGAAGCGCTTGAAGTACTCGGCGGACTCGACGTGCTCGGTAGTCCGAAAACTGACAACATGTATCACGCGGGGTGGGCTTGGGCAGGCAGCAGCCCATACAAAGGTACCAAGCTCCAAGGGGCTTACTTTGGCGGCATCCGGAATCCGATGGCGGTCTCCTGGCCCAATCGCATCAAGGCCGACAGCACCCCGCGCCCGCAGTTCCACCATGTCAACGACATCGCCCCGACGATCTATGAAGTGCTCGACATTCCCGCCCCTCAGGTTGTCAACGGCTTTAGCCAGGACGGGTTTGACGGTGTCAGCATGGCCTACACGTTCGATGACGCCAGTGCGGATGGGCAAAAAAACACCCAATTCTTTGATATCATGGCCAGTCGGGGAATCTACCAGAACGGCTGGTTCGCTTCGGCACGCGGACCTCGCGAGCCCTGGGTCGGCGGCATCCCTAAAGGTATTCGCGAGTGGTCTCCCTTGACCGATAAATGGGAGCTTTACAAGATCGATGAGGACTGGAGTCAGGCCAACGATCTGGCCGAAAAGATGCCGGCAAAGCTGGAAGAAATGAAGGCACTTTTTCTGACGGAGTCGGCGAAGAACAAAAACCTGCCGATCGGTGGCGGACTCTGGTCGACAGCGTTGTATCATCCGGAAGATGCACCTGCCTCACCATTGACCGAATGGACCTTCGATCACCCGATCACCGGCATGCCCGAATCCGCAGCGCCAAAACTCGGCAAGGTCGACAGCCTGGTAACGATGGAAGTTGATGTTCCCGCAGACGCCAACGGCGTGCTTTACGCGCTCGCCGGTTTTTCTGGCGGGGTCGCCTGTTTCGTACAGGATGGACATTTGTGCTACGAGTTCAATCTGTTCGAGATCAGGCGTACCAAACTGAAATCCAAAGAAAAACTACCAACCGGCAAGGTGAAAATTGAAGTCGAATCCCGCCTGGTCGAAAAAATCGGTGGACCGATGGACGTGACGTTAAAGGTCAACGGTGCGACGGTCGCGAAAGATCGCGTTCCCGCCGCGATGTCACTGCACTTTACGTCCAACGCAACATTCGATATCGGAACCGATCTCGATTCGCCGGTCACGCTTGACTATTTCGATCAGGCACCGTTCTCTTTTAACGGAACGATCGGTAAAACGACGGTTGAATATCTGAAGTAACAGCAGATTGGCAGTCTATACAGTTGACGTATAGATCGCGGGTATTCCGGTGATGTTTCTGATACGTGCCAAGAGCTGGATTCGCTACCTGCTTTAGAACCTATCCCAAAACCTCAAGCACAGGGGGTCAGACCCCGACGGCTCTGGGATAGGCTCTTAGCCACGAATCAAGTCATCAACTGGTTTATGCAGCCCCTTTTCAAATCAGGGCCATCGAATTTCTCGCTGCAAAATCCGGATAATCGGCAATTGTTACCAAACTGATGCCCCCCGGTTTGCCGATGAAATTCATATCTCGTGGTGCGTATGTGCGCCACGATGTTTGCAGGCATTGAGTCCGAAAGCCTCCGAGGCCCGAAATCCGGGATGATCATGGAAGATCGAAAACATTTCAGTGAAAATTACAAAACGGCAATCGCAGTCTGGACGCTATTGCTATCGGTACTAGCTAGCTCGACCGAGGCCCAAACCATCTACGAAATCTGGACGCCAGCGAGCGACAAGCAATCCGTGTACGGCGTATTTGGCAGCGGTTTTTTCCGCAAAAAGCTGTCACTGGTCGATCCTGAAGAAGCTGAAATCTATTTGTCCGCGAAAGACGACTTCGAACTGTATTTCAACGATCAACCGGTCGGTAACGGTCAATCGCTGGGAAGTCCCGTCAAGTTTGATGTCAGTTCGATGTTACGACCTGGAATTAACCTGATCGCCATTCGCGTCGACCAGCAGTCCAGCCCCACGGCTGGACTGGCGGTGAAATTTCGCGTTCGCGAAAAGAATGAAAACCGTTGGAGAAGTCTGACAACCGACAACAGCTGGAAATCGGAATTCGCTGTCGGCCCAAACTGGTTTGCAACCGGGTTTGACGACAGTGGCTGGGCTGAGACCAACCAACTGGCGTCCGTTTCATTCAATCCTGAAATGATTACAGTCGGTGAAACTGGCACGTTCAATCCCAAAGTCGTTTTGGCGACGCGCGGTCAGGCCCAATCCAACCCATCCGGGACACAGTCGACAACGGCTGCTAAAACAGGGTCTGCCAGCGGGGATGTCAGCAGCGCCAAAGTCAATGTAACTTCCGCTGTGAAGCCTGTCCGCAACGAACAGGATTCGGAAACTGCTGCCAAAGAACGATTCACCGTCGATCCAGAGTTTGAAGTGCAGCAAGTGATGTTGGATTCGGAAACGGGCTCGCTGATCGCAATGGCCTTCAACGAGTTTGGCCAATTGATCCTGTCAAAAGAGGGGGGGCCACTGTACCTGGCGGATGTGACCAAAGAACCTGGCGACTCACAGCGCGTCAGGCCGTTGTGCAACGAAATGAATTCATGCCAAGGCATTCTGCCGCTCAACGGACGCATTTACGTGACTGGCCAAGGGCCTTCCGGATTGGGTCTGTATCGTTTGGCG
>JBGSXT010000748.1:0-6783 GCA_041751295.1 Mariniblastus sp. | reverse complement strand
GGTTGAAATTGTTGATTTTTTTCGAATGCACTTGTTCCCGAGCGTCTTGATTGCATAACCCTGGCGGTCGGATGGCGAATATTTTGGTACTGGCTGCTACCACAATGTTAAAAAACACCGATTTGTGAAAGTTTGCCGATTAGGGTGACGATATCAAGATTGTCGAAGAATCATTTCGTAAGCGTGCGCCAATGCTGTTTCGCGAAATGGAAGATGCCTGGGGGGGCTCGATTGGCAGAATTTCTGCCAGTTTGCGTCCAAGCGACCGCTGCGAGTCGCTGGCGCACCTTTGAAATATTCAGCAGGATATGGAAATCCAATGAGCTGCAATCCCCCTCGAATCATCGTTATTACGACGATAACAATCCTGCTTTCCGGCTGCTATCCAACAAAGCCTTTCTATCTGCATGATCAAGGTGATTTGTCGCACTACATCGAAAAGGCGACAGATATCGAATACCCCGACGTCCAAATTGCCTCGCTAGACGAGGTCACTCAGGCGCCACGACCGATCACCGTCATTGATCCCGATTTCAATTCGTTCATGGATTTGACGCTGGAACAGTGCGTTTCAATTGCCATGCAGAATTCGAAGGTCCTGCGCGGATACGGCACACCCAACCTGCAAGGCACGCGCGTTGCTCCCGGGATTGACAACCTGTCGAATGGTCCCGCCGCTGCCGGAACATTTTACAACGTGGCCATCCGGGAAACGGAACCTGGCTTTATCGGTACACCAGGCCAGCTTTCCAATCCGAGCAATATCCTGACCAATACGGGCCTGGACGTGAACCAGGGGGTCGAGTCCGCGCTCGCCGATTTTGATACCCAATTCACAGCTTCCGCTTTCTGGAACACCAATGACGAACCACGGAATTCTGATCAGATCATTGGCGGATTTCTGAACCCGATCGTCTTTCAACAGGACACGGTCAATTGGCAAGCCGAATTCGCCAAGAAAACGGCCCACGGAACCCAGCTGTTTTTCCGCAATACGAACCAGTACATCGCCAACAACAATCCACTTGTTTCCGATGTGCCACCTGGCCTGCAGGTTCTGGACAGTTTCTATCGGACGGCGCTGGAGGTCGAGTTGCGTCAGCCGCTGTTACGGGGACGAGGGGCGTTCATCCAACGGATGCCGATCGTGATTTCTCGAATCGGAACCGATCAGGAAATCGCCAATCTCGAAGCCCAGGTGCAGAACATGGTCACCAATGTCGAAATCCGATATTGGGATTTGTATTGTGCCTACCGCAATTTGGACACCGCCAAGGATGGGCGCAACTCAGCTTTGCAAACCTGGCGCATCGTATTCGATCAGTTTGAAAAGGGAGTGGATGTCAATATCCAACAGGTCGCCCGTGCCAGTGAGCAATACCATTTCTTTGATTCTCAAGTGATTGATTCCTACAACAACCTGTTGACCGCTGAAAGTGAAATTCGCTGGCTGATGGGACTGGCAACGACCGATGGCCGGATTGTGCGCCCGATTGACGAAGCCACGATTGCCCCTGTTGAATTCGACTGGAGCGCTTCGCTGGACGAAGCTTTGACGTTACTGCCAATTTTGCGTCAGCAACGATGGGAAGTCAAAAAGAAAGTACTGGCTGTCGCCTACGCGAAGAACTCGTTACTGCCGCAACTGGATGCAACCGCACTGTACCGCTGGTTGGGCCTTGGCAACCTGTATGCCACGGGACAGGACAACCCGGACAATTTTCCGGGTGCCACAAGTGGCGCGGTCAACGAAGTGTACGGTGGCAATTTCCAGGAATTTGCGCTGGGGGTTACCTACGCCATTCCCATCGGCTTGAGACGCGAGCTGTCCAACGTCCGCAATGCGCAGTTGAAACTAGCGCGGGATATTGCCCGGATCGAGGACCTGGAGCTGGATGTAACACGTGAAATCAGCGAAGCGTTTCGCGCACTGGACGTCAATCGCCGCCTGATGCAATCGTCATTCAACCGCTGGAAAGATACGAAGATCGAGGGTGACCATTTTGACCTGATAATTGGAGAAGGCCTGGAAACACTGGATGTGGCGTTGGACGCACAGCGGCGACAGACTCAGGCCGAGGCAGCTTTCTACTCAGCGTTGTGTGAATACAACAAAGTCATCGCGCTGATCCACCGTCGGAAAGGGACGATTCTGTCCTATAACGGAGTTCAGTTCGCCGAAGGGCCATGGCCTGGCAAGGCGTACCAGGACGCCGCAGAACAGGCGCGTCGACGTGGTGCCAGCCAACCCATGAATTACGGTTGGACTCGACCACAAGTGATCAGTCAGGGGAATCTGTCCCCAAGCGGTTCTTGCGGACCAGATGGATGTCTAACAGAGGGCCAGTCGCCGGAAGGGTACATTGGTCAACCGATCAGTACAGAGTATTACGGCGAAGGTGGCGCTATCTACGGGGAGCCGGAAATGATCGAAGGAGAAATTTTGAACGGAGCGATTCCGCAGAACGGAAACAGCGTACCTTCTCAGGCGTTGCCTGATCCGGGCAATGATTCGACAACCAATATCGTCCCCCCATTTGTTCAGCAGGCCAGTCATGAAACTCCAGTCGCCCATACAACACGGCGGCAGGAGACTAAACCACAACAACAAAAAACGTTGATCGCCAAAGCGGAGTATGTTTCTGGCCAGGAACGGTCAGCGGCTGTCAAGGCAAAGTCTGTCGAACAGCCGCAATCGAACCCGCCCGGAAACACGCCACGCCAACCCGCAATCAGTCGAGCGATGAACTGGGAACAGTTTGGGTTGACGCGTCCTGACGACGGCTCAAACCGGACGCAAGCGGCGATCAAAGAAAAGTAGAGTCAATCAAAATCCATCATGACTCCAGGAAAACATTCGTGTCTTCATATCGAGTAGAAATAGTGCTCTGCCAAAACGGAACTGCAAACGAACCGAGTGGTCCAATGAAAAGACGACAGCAACGACAATCGTTCAAACTGCCCGTGAACCTGGCACTGGGAACTGTCGGTGTACTGGCATTGTTTTATTCTGGTTGCGCGATGTGCTGCGGACCCTACGACGATCACTACCCGACTTTTGGCGGCATCGTCCAACGCTCAAATCCCGTTTGGGGACGTGTTGGTTCAATCTTTTCCGATCCTGGTCCATTTGGCGGTCCGTCGGCTGATTCCAATTTGACACCACACGATGGACAGTCGTTGATCGACAGTCCGCTGGAAGACATCGACGGCAGCGAATCGACTCTCGAACCTCCCGAAAAAATGCTCGACGATGACGACGATAATGATTCTGAAGTCTTGCCACCTCCCAATCTCGAGCGCCCCGGTCCTGACGAAGACACGCGCAGCATTCGTCGCCTGCGAAATCAGTCCCGGAACCAGAATGGAAGGCAGCAATGGCGGTGAAATGCATGTTCCAACAAAAAGGCCCGTCCAAATTCGAACGGGCTTATTGAACTTCAATTCAGATTCTTGATCGACGTCGATTCACTAGCCGCCTGTCAAAATGACAACGAACGGATTAACGTCCGACAAATTAACTACCCCGTCTTCGTTGACATCCGCTTCGCATTGGAAGCCACCACCGGTCAATAGAGCGACAAACGGGTTTACGTCAAGCAAGCTGACAATCCCGTCTCCGTTGACATCACCCAAAGGATCGTCGCAACCAGTTGCAGTACCACCAACGGTGAGTGCCTCACCCATTGATCCGTACTCCCCGGGGCCATAGAAAATATCACCGTCTGTCGTATATTCCAGTCTGAACCAGCCAAGGTTGCCTGTACCGGTTTCACGGAAAGCAATAAAACCGGTGCCTGATCCGTCAAACGTACCGTTACCGGTTCCTGTTGATCCGCCACCCAATGCTCCCGTTGTGATTCCGGAAAAAGTTGCAGGATCAATCACGTCACCAGATGCGGCGTTTGTAACCGAGAAAAGACCCGCCACGGTTCCTCCGAGATAGGTCGAAGCAAAACAATCGAACGTTCGACCGGTTCCATTAAACTGGTCGTTGAACTGGATGAAATTTCTATTACCGGCGACCTGATCAATGTCCTGTGAAACCACATTCAGCGTACCAAATGAAATCGGAGCTGTGGCGGTTGGATTTCCGCCATTCCAAGTGATATCGAGCACATCGGCTTGAATTTCAGGTGCGAGATAGATTGATGTCATGGCAACGCCAAACGTCGCTACTGCGGTGGTAGCCACAGCGGCCTTTGAAATCTTCTTTTTACTTACCATTGGGGGAGCTCTCCGAATTGGAAACAAAAAAACAGCGGACGAAAAAACTTAACTTTGAGTATATTTCCAATAACTCCCAATTTCAATCATGCAAACGGTTTTTTTTGCGTATGGCATTCGACCTTTGGTGGCCGTTGACACTTGAATTGTCCGGCTTAGCGGTCAGGATTGGAAAACAATCCATGGCGAGCACTGCCGTTCCAACTCCAAATACTGTTTTTTTCGATAAAAACGCCTGAAATTCCTTCGCGATTCCCGATTCCGGACCTTATTCTATTCGGCTCGTTTTTGGCGATAAAGTGTTGGATCAACGGAAGCAATCATCTCCTCAGAATTTAAATTAAATGTCAAAAAATTGCAGATTTGGCTGACCACATCGTGAGGCTGGCTGATGGCTTGCGAATACGCTATTTCCGTACATGGTATCGAATGCAACTTGAACAGATTCCTCGCGCTCTGCATTTGTTGTTGGAAGATCCGTTCAAATTTCTCAGTCGATAAATCTCCGCCGGGGCGTTGCAATCGTTCCAGCATCTTTTGTTGTGAGTCGAGAATTTCGCCCAGCTCGCGGTTCATCAACACGATCCGATAATTCAAGCCTTGAGGCAGGTACGCAATCAGTGGCGCAACAACCTTGACGACTTTGCCCTGACAATCGACAACCCAGTTATTCACTCGGGCAAGATTCTTGACGGCCTGAGATTCGTAATAGCCTTTGGGGTTACTTTCATCCGCTGGCCGTTTACCGTCTGTATAGGGTTCTAGTCCGCCGGCAACCAGCATTTGCATCATCATGGATGTTCCGGAACGTGGCAGCCCGGTGACCACAACAATTTCGGCAACTGGAATTGGCAGCTTTGCATACTCCGGCAGATCGATAGGTTTCGGCTGACCCAAACAGCGAATGAATTCCCCGGAATTTTTCCCGGATAGATCGGGCAGGATTGCTGAATAATCCATTTCTTTAGCCGGTTTCAATTCTATCTTCTCGATCGAATCGAGGTATTGGTGCTGTTCAGAGGCCAGTTTACGGGCGGCCAATCTGTGTTCTTTGGCCAACAGCGGATCAGGTGCCGACGTCGAGTAGATTTTTGCCAGACGCCGATGCGCCTGTTTGAAATTTGGATTTTGGGTCAGGGCAATCCGATAGGAATTGATTGCGCCCTCGATATCCCGTGTCAGCAATTTCGCTTCGCCGAAATAGTAATGGGCCAGCGGGAAATGGAACTTCAGTCCTACCGCCTGTCTCGCAAAATCTTTCGCTTTTGCCGGCTGCCCTTTTTCGAGATTCGTCCGACACAGGCCCATTAGCGAGTTTGGATCATTCTGGTCGATTTCCAGCGCTTTCCCGTAGGCCCGTTCGGCATCATCAATTCGATTCAGACCAAGATAGACGTTGCCGAGTTGATAATGGAATCCGGCATTTCGGGATTTTGATGTCTCCGCTTTTTCCAGCAACTCGAGCGCCTGTTCAAACTCGCCCTTGGAAGCGGCAATCGTGGCGGCCAAAAAATCCAGGGTATTCGGATTGCCGCGCGCGACAGATCGGATTTTTCGGATATCGGATTTTTCGGCATCACTGAACAAAATCGGTCGACCACGGGGATCGACGCGCGCCAATTTACGCGGGTGGTCTTCACTCCCTTTGTTCGATTGGTCAAGTTCTGCCATTTCCTGCCATTGTTTCTTCCTTTCTTTGGTCAATTTTGCGATTTCGCGGATTCTCGCCTTGGCGACTCTGGAGGCAACGCGCCAGCGGGAATTCAGGTCATTGACCAGCTGCTCCAGTTCGTCCGTCCGGTCCATGGCTTTCAAAGCATTGGACAATTGCAATCCAAATCGAAACTCGAGTGGAAAGTCGTTGTACAGATTTACCAACAGGGGAATGGCCTGGCCGTGTAGCCCGCCATCCATATAGGCCCGCGCCAGATTGTAATCGAGTTCGCACTTGCACTTGGCAACAGCCACATTGGAATCGGCGTGCGGGCGCTCGATGTACCCCAATGCAATCAATTGCTCCAGGGCCTCTTTGGATTCGCCCGGCGAAATACTCCTGTCAGCAGGATGTTGGCCATCTTTGCCGGCAACGTCTTCCCAACTGGGAATCATTTCGGTTGTTGGTGGTTCTTCATAGATATCGAGCAGCGGGCGGCCGTCCATATCTGCACCAATTGGAAGTCCAAATAGCGACAATATGGTCGGAGTGATATCGGTCAGATTGGCACCGTGAAGAATGTGATCCTTTTTGATGCCCGGACCACTGACGACAAAAATGCCGAAATCCCGGTGTTCAACGGCCGGTCCCGCTGGTTCGGTAGGAATTCCTTTCGGCCGAAGATGGTCGGGATGAAACCCGTGATCGGACATCAGGATGACCGTCACATCGTCTCCCGCTATTTCCAACAGTTTGCCGAGAATTTCGTCGTGATACAGGTATCCTGCTGTGACCACGTTGCTGAACATTCTGAAATCTTCGTCGGAGATGTGGGACTGTTTCGGTGGATGGAATTTCATGAATCCATGGGAAAAATGATCGATCGCATCGTAGTAAATCGC
>JBGSXT010000747.1:0-1528 GCA_041751295.1 Mariniblastus sp. | reverse complement strand
GGAGCGGGTCTTCGAATTGGGACGCGTCTATCGCAATGAAGGCCTCAGCCCCCGGCACAATCCTGAATTCACCATGTTGGAAGTCTATCAGGCTTTCGGCAACTACGAATCGATGATGGATTTGACCGAGGCGATGATCAGCAATGCGCTGCGATCGATCGGGTCCGATCCAATGGTCGAGTACTGCGAAACGCGAATTGATTTTGCGGTTCCTTTCGCGCGGGCTGCGTATAACGATCTGCTGGCGGAACATGCGGGCGTTGATCCCAACGATGCCGAAGCCTTGGCCGACTATGCCCGTTCCCTGAGACTCGAAACCGCTGGCAAGCATGCCGACGTCATTAAGAATGAAGTCTTCGAAGCACGAGTCGAGGACAAACTGACGGGTCCGGTATTTGTCATCGATTACCCAGCTAGCATTTGTCCGTTGACCAAACGCAAGCCGGACAATCCGGCGATTGCCGAGCGGTTTGAGTTGTATGTCAACGGCATGGAGTTGGCCAACGCATATACGGAACTCAATGATCCGGATTTGCAGGAAAAGCTGTTCAAAACGCAACTCCAAGGGATGGCAGCGGAAGATTCGATGGCAAAAATGGACGACGATTTTGTACGGGCGCTCCGCAATGGCATGCCTCCAGCAGGAGGGCTGGGGATTGGAATCGATCGACTGGTGATGTTGCTCACCAATTCTTTGACCATTCGCGATGTTATTCTGTTTCCGCTGTTGCGTCCGGATACCCAATAGTGCTAATCAGTGGTTCGTTGAAGCGTCGCCGTTTACAGTGGCTTGCTGGCGGGGGTGCTTCTATGCGGGTCAGACCCACATTACCAAGGATTGGCATGTATAAACTGTTGCTTTCGTGGCGATACCTGCGGACACGGTTCATCGCGTTGGCGTCGATTATCAGCGTCACTCTGGGCGTCGCAACTTTGATCGTCGTCAACAGTGTGATGTCCGGATTCGTCGAAGAGATGAAAGACCGGCTGCATGGCATTCTGTCCGACGTAGAAATGGCCGCCCCCGGCCTGGGCGAAATCAGTTGGCCCGATCTGCACATTCGGGAAATCCAGCAGGTGGCCGAGAACGAAATTGAGGCCATCACGCAGGTCGTTCGCGTTCCGGCCTTGATGAATTTCGAGTTTCGCGGTCGCCAATGGACGCAACAGGTAATGCTGCTCGGCATCGACGACACAACGTTTGGAAAAGTTACCGACTTTCTGCCCTATCTGATGAACGAAATCAAACGGCAGAAATTGTCGTTCGACCTCGAACAATCGGGTTACAGCGATCGGCTGGGCAACGCCGGCTGGGATTATCGTCGGATGAAAGCCGAGAGCCGGAACCTGGACCGCTTGATGCGATCATTCGACAACAGTGCGACAGTGCAAACGGTTTCCCATAATCAGGACGTCGATCCAACCGCTGTCGGTTTTCAACCTCTTCCTGATCGGCCTCCCGATCTATCGAGTTTGGAATTGTCGCAGCCCGATTCCGCATCAGCAGTGCCGACCACAAAATCTGACG
>JBGSXT010000746.1:0-8497 GCA_041751295.1 Mariniblastus sp. | reverse complement strand
TTCGAACTGATTGACTTGGGCGATAATCGTACCCGACTGATCGGGCGAACATGGTACTCGATCGATATGGGGCCGAGTCGCTACTGGCGATTCTGGACCGATGAGATTATCCACCAGATTCATCTGCGTGTTTTGCGACACATCGCCGCCACGGCAAGTCAGCGCGATTGATCACGAGACGACTGCCCCTGTTCATTCCTGTCCTGGATATTCATCAAGTAATTGCGATCCAGCTCGAACGATTCAATGTTAGTCTCCCAGTCCAATACCTGTTTGGCTTCCGCAGGCACGATTCGTTGTGATTTGCCGTTAATGTGGACTTCGACGGGGACGCTGAAACCGGGAACGACGTTCTCAAATCGGTAAGTGACCCGGTTCCCGTTGATGCGGTAGCTCAAGGTTGGGATATCGGTCGTTCGCAGGTATTGATCAAAGAATTTCGAGAAGTCAAGGCCGGATTGTTCGCTGATGTAGGTTTCAACCTGCTGCGTGGTGACGGTTTGATGCCAGAATTTTGCATTGATCCCGCGCAGAATCGTCCGCCATTGTTCGTCGTCGTTGATGATCTGTCGCATCGTATGCAACATGTTGCCGGCTTTGTAATACATGTCGCCGGAGCCTTCGTTGTTCAAGTCATATTGGCCAATGATCGGACGGTCGTTTTTGATCAGTCGGCGACAGCCGATCACGTAGTCCTGAGCCTCTTTCAGCGTGAAGTGATATTCGACGAACAGATTTTCCGCGTAATTGGTAAACCCTTCGTGAATCCACATGTCGGCAGCGTCGCGCATGGAAACATTGTTGCCGAACCACTCGTGCCCGGATTCGTGAACGATAATAAAATCGAATTTGAAACCGACTCCGGTGTCGCTCAAATCTCGACCGACATAGCCGTTCTTGAATCCATTGCCGTAGGTCACACTACTTTGATGTTCCATACCCGGGTAGGGGACGACGACCAGCTTGTAGCTGTCCTGGTAAAACGGATATTTCCCAAACCAGTGCTCGAAGGCCTCGATCGTGCGGGGGACTTCGCGAAAATGCTGCTCGGCTGTCTGGCGTTGATGGCTGAGCACCCAATAATCGAGCTTCAGTTTTCCAAATTCACCCTCGTAACTGTCCGAAAAGTTGACGTAGTTCCCAATATTCACATTCACGCCGTAATTGTTGATCGGCTGAGTAACACTCCAGTGAAACGTCCTGGTTTTGGCGGGTTGATTGTCGACAACCTTCATCAGGCGACCGTTAGAAACGGCGGTCAGGTCCGCAGGCACGGTGACATTTATGTTCATCCCCTGGTCGGGTTCGTCGTAACCATGGTCTTTGTTGGGCCACCAGATGCTTGCGCCAATTCCTTGGCAGGTTGTCGCGATGAATGGATCGCCATGTTCATCCTCCAGCCACGAAACACCTCCACTCCAGGGTGGATTTGGGCTGACCTGCGGTTCGCCCGAGTAATCGATCTGAACATTGGATTCCGTTCCAGGCTCCAACGGTTCAGGAAAATCGATCCAATAAACGTTACCTTGCCGCTCGAAGTGGAGTTCCTTACCGAAATGCCGGACAGCCGTGATGTTCAGTGGCGTTTGTAAATCGATTTGCATGCGACCGCCCGACTTGAGCGTCTTAAACCGAATCCGATTCGATCCGGCGATGCTTTTGGATTCTGGAAAGAACTCGATATCCAATTCATAATGCAGTACATCCCACCACTCCCGTTCAGGCGTAATCGATCCACGCAACCGCGCCGCTCGATCGACGTCTGTTTTCTGACCAACAGCAAGTGCACTCGCCAACAGGCAAAAGCAACCGAATAACAAGAATGTTCTCGTTGTCTTCACGGCAATCCGTTACAAATAGTTTGGAGAAAACTCGAAATACTGATCAACACTGATCTTAGCTTACAGGATCAGTGTAGATTAGCGTCGATTTGGGTTCCACATAGGTGGACTCTGGTTAGCCGGACCTGTTGGTTATGGCTTTAGAGTTCCCATTTTTGCAGTTTTTGGGCAATCGCTTTCATCCGGGTTCGGCGGCTTTCAAACCAGCCAAACATGGCAAGGATCGCGATTCCCATGCCGATACCGAACGCCCACCAAGGCCAGACGTGATCGAATTTTTGATGCGCGTGCGAAACCATCGTGACCATAGCCATGAATAGAAACAACGCGCCCAGGAACAGGTAGGCGCGAATCTGAAACATGATTCCCAAAAGGATTCCCATAACCGACAACACTGCCAGCAACATTGGTGGCCAAAGTCTGTCACCGATTCCACTGATAAATATCTCACTGGTCGAGCTGATGTAGATCACGGACACACAAAGATAGCGGAGCGTTGCCAATTGGCCTTTGGACAGGCTGTCAGCTGCCAGGTGGCCGGCAACCAGTAGGGATAGTGCCGGTGGAATCAGCCACAGCTGCGGATGTGCCAGAAACGAAAACCCGGGGAACCGGTCATAGAAAACCCACAACGCGAGGTTACCCAGCACAACCGCAGCAGCACCACTCAGAATCGAGTGATGCGTGTAACTGATTAACATATACGCCAGGCCAGCGGTCATCAGAACCAGCGCTGCATCGGCTTGGGAATCAACCGCCCAGAACAATGCCGACACAAGCACCGGCAGAATCGCGGCGGTATGGAATATCGGCTGGCCCAATACCGTCAATTTGCGTTTTTCCAATAACTGGCCCATCCCCACGCCGCCGAACGCCAGCGCCATCATGATGTAAGGCCAGTAGGCTTTGATACCGAATTGAAACAGCCATGGCATGGAAAAATACAGATGGAATACAAACATGACCCCAGCAAGTTCGGCGGTGTAAACGTATCCCATCCTGCCCGTCAGCGATAATGAAAACGGATCGTGCTTTGGTCGGACAGCGATAATTACCAGTCCAACGATCATGCCCAGGACAACAGCGGCCGCGGCAATCGACTCGGCAACGCTGAGTCCGCATCCAACGTCCTCGACAAACAGCCGACCCTCCAACATCACGACGGTCGCCAAACACAACAGCGCAGCCGCACAGGTGGCAACCGCCATTTCGCGCAACGACTTGATCCAGCTGTCACCTTCCCGAACCCATCGCGATACGAATACTCCATACAAAAACATCGCTCCGGCCAAAACCAGCAATGAGCGAATCGCCAGCCGTAACGGATTAGTTTGAATATCAACTGGACTAAAGTCGGCCCAGCCCACAAATACGCAGCCGATCGTCGCCAGCACGAGCGACAGGATTTGCATCCATCGCTGCCGTCGTTGATCCGCAAGAAATCCAATGCCTGCCGCCAACGAGAGGGGTGTCATGGCGGTCAGGAATCTGAGCGATCGGGACTCAGTCTGCAGAATGGATGCAGTTGCTGCCAACAATAGAATCGATCCCACGATCAACGCGCAAATCGGCAACTGCCCCCGCATGGCGTCACTGAATTTGTCCAACTTGGGAATCTTCAGCTTCCCAGCGACATTCAAGCAACGCTCCCGGTTGAGCCAGACAATACCCCAGACAGCCACCGCCAGTGATACGGCGAACATGATCCAGACGTTGCGGCTGACGACTTCATCGGCAATCACGGCAGCCAACAAAATGGCGACCCCCACAGTCCACAAAAAACCACTGACAACGTGAAATCGACGGCGTTCGCACCACAAATGAACACCGGCCAGCGCGACCGGAGCCAATACGGCAGCCAATCCCCACGGATACGCCAGTGGACTGTTGCCACTCAGTGGTCTCGGATCGGATTGAGCCAGCCATTCCAAAAGTGCGCCACAGAAGACCCAGATCGACGAAAGTAACAGTACCGCGTTTGGCAAGATCGCGAACCCATTCGGCGACTCTTCATTGGAATACGATCGCCAAGCGTAAAACCCACTCCACACGAGCGAGACAACGACAAGTCCCAGCAGAACGAGATTGATCGAGTCAAAGATTCCAGCGGAAAACATCGCGCCGGGATCAAGGGTGGACAACGTGTGACCGCCCATCACAACCGCTGTTGCCGAAATTAGCGATGGCAATGCGCGGCGCGTGACTAACCCGACCACCGTTGTCAGCAACACGACCAGTCCAATTACAGCAATGTATTGAACGAATGCTGGCGAGTCGTTCCACGCTCCGCGCATGCCAAATAGCAGTGCAATGACTGACGCCAGCAGAACCGGTGCGCAAGTCGACTTCGCGTTTCGGACGTACAACCACGCCATCACGTTCAGGGCTGTTGCCACAACGATCGAGCCCCACATGATGAACCGGAATCCGATCCAGGTTCCGCCGCCAGTCGATTTATCGACGATGGTCGCCAACATCGAGACAAAGACAAGTCCTGCCCAGCAATACAACCAGTTTATAAGGATGCTGCTGCTTTTTGTTGGACTGTGAACGCGCCAAACAAGGTATGTCAAGCCACTCACGGCCATTAAAGCCAGTAGGCCCGCTGGACCTCCGGCCATGTTGATCCAGCCTCCCGGCTGATCGGGAAATCTAAAAAACCGACACACGATCAGCACAGCCAAACTGGTGACCAAAATACAATTGATCAATGTATGCAATTCGATCTGTCGAATTTTCCAGGACCGGGTCAAGGACCAAACAGGGTCGGTATCGCCAATTCGATGACGCTGCCAGAACCAGATCAGCCCATAACCCGTCATGCCGAGTGAAACGGCCTGTAACGTTTGCACGAACCGTTCCGTCGCTAGTGCCGGATGCACTGAAAGAATCAGCATCAAAATCGAGAACAGGACCACGTACTGATAAATCGCGCTGCCGGCAAACGCCAGCCAGCTGCGTCGTTGGGATATGGCGAACATCAGAATCGCTGTCGTCATGATTCCACCCGGAACACCGTAGTTGATTTCCGCTGGCAAACTGCCAAACCAGCCTGATTTGATCGGTCCGCCGAGGGACTTGACACCCGCTTCCGTCATCAGGACCTGGGCTGTGGCAAATGATGAAATCGCCAGGACGATGACTGCCGATATTGTCAGAAACAGGTTGATCAGCAGCTGCCGCTGTGTGGTCGGATCAACGAATGAGTTCAATCGGCCATCCCTCAGAGTGTCTTCCTTGCCAGCAGGATCGTCCGTCAATTCTTGATTTGGAAAAAGACGTTCAACCCGATGCAACTGAAACGATAGACCCGCTGCCACGATCGCTCCCAGTGGCAACAGCCAGCGCGTCGCGGAAGCTGCCGATAATGAGCCGTCGAACGGCGCTGCAGCCAGCGCCCAACCCAATACGTACAGACCAATCAGCCACAACCACTTGATGGCGTGGTTCTGTTTCAGTTGTGATGCCAGAACTGCAACCGCCGCTGTAGCAATTGACCAGGCGGACATCGTCGCGATATCGCCAATCGGTGAAAGTCGACTGATGAATGACGCGCTCAATTCACGACCGGTCGCTTCAAACAGTCGGCCACCAACGACAATCAGGACAGCTGCCAGTACAGCCGCGAGCACGATTTGATCGCCGCGAATTCGCTGGTTGTTGAAAATCCAACCCATCGTTCGGGACCGACTGAAACCGATGGCCGACAATGACCAAATCGTTGACCACGCGGCCAAAACAATAAATTGAATCAGCCAATGTTCGACGGTTTGGTTTCCCGGCCAGCCCATTTTCGAAGCGAACTCATAGACGGCGATGGAAAGCAACAGTCCGGTCGTCATCGCCATACAGATCGAATAGTTGACCCGTTTTACACCGGCGTTGCGATGTGAAATGGCAATACCCATCCACGCAATCAGCGCCAAAGCAACGGTGACGGACGAAAGTCCGGTGCCGCTGTTGACGAAAATCAAGCCACCGACAATCGAAAGCGTTGAGGTAACAGCTGCCAGGCGGCCCAGCTCGCTGGTTGCCGACGCGACTTGATCTCCGTTAACGCGACGTGCAGAAATAGAGGCCGCAATTCCAGCGGTCACCGCGACGCCAGCGAACACGTAAACCCATGCTGCATTCAATCCAAAACAGAAAGGCTCGATCCAGGCAGAAGTGGTTGGGTTCCAGAGAAAACTGAATGCGAAAAAGATAAAAACAATCAGTGTCGCCAGAGTGGCCAGTCCGTCGACGTTCGCGGTCAATGCCAACCGCAGCAGTACGACGCTAGCCAGCAGCAACAACACGCTGGCAGTCATCGTATCGAATACATTGGTTCGGTTGATCATCCCGGCTATCAATGCCAGCAAACATCCGCAACCGGCGATTGAACCGGCACTGATCAGATGAAAACGGGTCCTTGAGTCGACGAGCGTTGAAACCGAGTCCATTGCCGCACTGGTGTCGCGAGGAAAGCAGAAACTCAGTCCCGCGATCACCGCACTGAGGGCTAACAGACTCAGTCCGCTACGACCACTCACGAACGCCAAGCGAATTGCTTCCGCCGTTTCCCAACTGTCGAAACTGAAACTGCCGGCAATCAAACTTGCGCCGCAGATCACGGATACCGCCAGCGACGCCCAGGCCGGCAGCAGAAGCGATGGAATATTCTGTCGATGGGCGATCTGCCACAGGGATGCGGCGGCAACGATTCCATTCATCAGCATGATCGTTGGATTTGATGCCGATACGATCAACGACACACCGCTCAGGACCACACCCAGTATCAACAACGCCTGTCCGGCAATTTTTTGAGTCGTGGAGCCGTTTCCATGGGTGTTTGTCAAAATGGAAGCACCCACGGCAGCGATCATCATCAACACGGCGGTGGCTGCCGGTGCGATTGCAACCAAGGCGTGTGAATTGTCCGCTGTTCGAATGGGTATCAATGAAGTGGCAGCCGCAAACGCGAACACTGACAGGCCGAGCAGGATGAATTGCCGGTTTGCATTCCGACTTGAAAATGACTTGCGGCGCCGATTCCTACACCAGGGTTCGCCAGCACCGATAGCCGTAAACACTGCCACCGTGGCTGCCGTAATCAGTTCCTGCCAGCTCGAGGAACCGGTAAAGTCCAACCGATTGATCACCAGCGTCATGATGGCTGCGCCCATGATGGCGATCGTAAGCGGCAAGTATCCGATGCGCAATAATAGTCGACTTGACCACCAGGTCATGAAGCCAAACGAAGATACCCCGATCGCGACGGCAAACCAATACGTGGTATCCGTCAAGGGCTTGCGCAATTCCTCGCTGCCGGTAAGGATGCAGGCGGCCAGAAAATTCAACGGAATCAGCAGCAGGCCAATCAACAGCGTGCCGCGACTTGTATTGCGCAATTTCCATTTCCTGAGTGTGTAAATTCCCGCGCCCTGAATCGCCGCCGTGATCAACAGAAACAACAAAGCCGGAAAATAGGGAATGGTATCGTTCAATTCGTTGCGCAAACTGACCACCAAGCCGATCGCGCTGCAGACGATCAATATTCCACTTGCCAATTCGCCCCAGCGGATATTTTTTTCCTCCATAAATCCGGACAACATGTCGGCCAAACTGCGCCGACCTGCCGGAACTGGTGGGTCCGGCAATTCCCATGGAGCGGCTGCTACATGCTTCGTCGACCCCGATGGTCGAAGGTCTGGCGTCGACAGTTTTGGGGATTCAACCGCTGCCCTGCCGACGGGAACACGAATGCTGGCCGGATCAACCAGTTCACCCATGACGATCTCTGCTGTCGGATCGTCTTGCAATTGCGAGCTAGCGGTGGCAGACTCGATTGGCGCAACGAAATTGGTAGTGACACCGTCCGGTGATTGCCGCTGACTGGTGGATAATGGACTCGCTGTCGTCATCGAGCCTGCGGTCGAAACCTGTTGTAATCGTTCCGGAAGCTCCAGCTGATCGCCAAACGTTGTTTCCAGGTAGTCGCGAATCCGCTGGAACTGTTGACCATCGATGAAATCCTGTTGGCGAAGGTGATTCAGCAGGAACGCCGCCGCAACGACATCGTCGTCCAAGCGGCGTTGAGGTGCATTCGTTGGGGGTGCAGATTGAGTATTGAGCAACGTAACGAGCTTCAATACCAATACGACAAATCCGTACACCGCGCAGGCGACGAACAAGAGAGCCAGAATCAGCAGGGATAGTTCAGACATATCAATTTTGGCGAATCGAATATCGGTTCCCGACGTTCTAGAATGCGTTCGCCGGACACATGACTGTTACAGACTACCTTCCTATCAAGATGCACTGAAAACGTTGAGCGTCCTATCGCTCGGAACAGAAATTCGGCACAAATTCAGAAAATAAGGTGCTTTTGACCGTACAATGCCTGATCAAAACGGCCAATGCTCGTTAATCAATCAGCCGCATTCCGCCTGTAATGGAACACGAACCCTGCCGCGCAATCGGCCGGGAATCCCATTCAAACGGGTTTCTGTCAGGGGCAAATTTTTGATCCCTGAGTTGCCGCCATTCGAGAAAGCGACTTGTCCTCGTTAGAAACATCCGCCAAGCTGCGCGACCGACAACAAATCCCCGCCAATTCGAGCACAGGCCGGCATCGCATATCAGCCCCAAAAAACCCGCACAATCCTGTGTGCAAC
>JBGSXT010000745.1:0-2697 GCA_041751295.1 Mariniblastus sp. | reverse complement strand
CGAGTGAGCAGCGACTTGATGCGGCCATCCGCGATGCGGGGGTCGAGGCCGACAAGTTCGGCGGCCATGTTGACGTTTTGGTAGGCGGTGAGCGACTCGAACAGGTTGTGCGCCTGGAAGATGAAACCCAGCTCGCGGCGCATGCGGACAATCAGGTCGCGGTCGGCGCCGAGCAGCTCATTACCGAGTACTTTCAAGCTGCCCTCCTGGACGGTGCGGAGCGTGCCGATGAGCGTGAGCAGTGTCGTTTTCCCCGAACCGGAGGGGCCAGTCATGATAACGATCTCGCCGCGACCAATCTTCAAATTATTGTCGAACAGAGCCTGCGTTTTCGCATCGCCGCTGCCGAAGAAGTGATTTAACCCGTGAACTTCGATAACGGGCGCTGCGGTGGTTTCCCTGATCATGATGTTAATCCCGTGGTTATACAAAGCTTAAGTGTTCACAGTGGCTTGCTGTCGGCTAGGGGGTCAGACCCCAACGGCGTGAATGGTTTTTCAAAACAGGTTGGCTGGATCGGACGACAGCAGTTTTCGCAAGGCAATGATTCCGGACAGCACGCACATGCCAACCGTCAACAGTAACACCAGTGAGGCCCGTTCAAAATTCAAGTACATGATCAGTCCCGAGTAACTGTTGACGAAAGCAAACACGGTCAGCGAAATCAACATGCCTGGCAGAAATGAAATCAGCGACAGAAACACGGCCTGAATGACCACGACGGATGCGAAAAACAGGGATGGATAGCCCATGGCCTTGATCGTCGCGAATTCACTCATGTGATCGCCGATGTCGGTGGCCAGAACCTGATAACAGATGATCAGGCCGACCACAAATCCAATGATCGTGCCGACCATGAAAATCAGGCCGATCGGCGTGCTCCTGCCCCAAAAATTTCTTTCCGATCGCAGGAACCCGGCTTTTGTATCCACCAGCACGTGCGGCCCCAATTCGCGCCGCAAATCGGCCAGCAATCGGTTCTGATCAACGTCGGGCAACGCCCGAATCAATCCATAGTCCACTGCGTCCAGAGGTCGGCCATTGCCCCGATGGGGAAAATAGCTGGCAAAGTTGACTGGTTTCATGATGACATTGCCATCATTGGAAAAATCAATTCCCAATTTGAAACAGCCCACCATTTTGATTTTCTTGCCTGCCAACTCGCCGTACGTTTTTCCATCATTCTGACAGGTCGCATCATCAAAGCCGAACATCGGCTTGCTTTTTCTGTCAGCGATGGCGGTCAGAGGCCCATCCAAAGCTTCGGCGAATCGTCGAATGCCCATGTTCTCAAAGACCGGGCGCAACGGATCAAAGGCAATGATCCGCAATCGCCGGGCTGGTTGTCCGATCCGGCGCAGGTAGGACACGATCGTTTCGATGTAAATCGGTTGCACGTCAAGCACTCCAGGCACGTTTCGCGCGGCAGTAATCCTGTCAGCCGGCATCAATTGACCGGAGGACAGCATGAACCTGGTTCGGGTCCGGATGATAAAATCCGCGTTGGTCTGTTCAGCGATTCGGACGTTGCTGTCGAACAGTGCGTTGCGAAACCCGGTCTGCATGAACATCAGTACGACGGCAAACGTAATTCCGCTGCAGCGCACCAACAGCCGTCGCCAATCATTCGACGTATTCGCCCAGGCCAGCTTTGCCGCTTGAATCAAGTACACGGTGAAGACCTAAAACAGATCGGCGGGATCAGCCTGTCGCAATTTTTGCATCGCGATCATGGCCGACAGAAAACACATTATCAAAGACGATGTGAAGACCACGATTTGCCGAGTAAGGTTCATCTCAATCGGCAACTTGGCCGCTTCGCCAACGACTCTATACAATACCAGCGACACCGCAAAGGCAAACACATAACTGGTTAACGCCAGAATAAACGCCTGTTCCAGAACGGTTTGTGATAAATAGCGATTTTTGTACCCCATCGCTTTCAAAGTCGCGTATTCTCCAATCTGTTTGGTGATATCCGATGATAGCACAATGTAAACAATGATCGCTCCGACACAGAAAGCCACAACCGCTCCGGTAAAGAAAATGAATCCAACCGGGGTCCCTTTCAACCAGTAGTTCATTTCACGATTCTCGACTTCCTGGCGAGTCAGTATGTCCACCGAAGGTTGAAAGCCATTTTCAGTGATCGTACCGGGCAGTGAATTCTGGATGCGACGTTTGGCATCATCCACGTCCGTTCCCGGCTGCAGTTGAATCAGCCCCAAGGCAGTTTCATTGGCAGAATAGCCGGGAATGATCGCGCGAAATTGATCTTCATGCACGACGCAAGCGCCATCGGCGGCCAGTCCGGTTCCGATACCAAACAGCCCGGCAATTCTACTGGCGACGCCGTTGAGTTCGATGATCAAATCCAGGTGCTGTTCGCCGAATGGAATTTTGTTTTCCGGCCCCAGGAATTTCGGCCTTGACGTGCGGTCCACCAGAATCGAGCCGCTTTCCTTGATCCGCTCGACTTTGCCGGCAAGTTCCGGATCGTTGAATGTCAGGCCATCCGGATCAAGTCCAATAATCAACATGCCGCGTTGAACATCTTTGGCTTCATAATTCCATTTTCCCAGACTGACGTGCAGTGGTTGGACATCGTCGACTCCGTCCACCGATTGGATCGTAACGAGATATTCGCGTGGGAATCGACTGGAATCGACGAAGTTATAATAGTCGGGTGAAGACGCC
>JBGSXT010000744.1:0-4451 GCA_041751295.1 Mariniblastus sp. | reverse complement strand
GGATGAATCGCGGCCGCAGGAGGGGAATGAGCCGATCAGCCAATTGCCGCGCACGATCGAAGAGCTGGGCCAGTACAACGTGATCCTGATGATGGATCCTGATCCACAGGAATTTGATGCCGAATGGATCGAAACACTGCGGGTGTTCTGTAAAAACAAGGCGGGCGGCTTGATGTTCATGGCGGGTCCGCAGTTCACCAGCGAGTTTGTCACGCTCAATCGTCTGTCAGGAATTCGGGAGATCCTGCCGGTTCGCCTGGGGGACGCCCAATATATCGAATCATCGGACGCGCTCGCGTTTGCCGCTCCCGACAGCCTGGCCGGAATGTTGTTGGTGAAACACAATCTTGATCACCCAGTCTTGAGTTTTCACAGCGATGCCGCCGAGAGCGAGCGACGCTGGGCCTCGATGCCGGGCATCTACTGGAGTTTTCCCGCCCTCGCCGCCAAGCCCACGGCGCGGGTGTTGATGGAACGCGGGGATCAACCGGGTGTCGAGGGCAATATTCCCCTGATTGCCACTGGTCGCTATGGAGCGGGGACTGTTCTGTATTTGGGGTTTCCCGGAACCTGGCGCTGGCGGCCTGCCGGATTGCAGGCACAATTTTTTGACCGATTCTGGATTCAGGTCGTGCGGTATCTGGTCGAAAACCGCTCGTTACAGGGATCGCGTCGCGGGTTTCTCGACACCGATAAAACGGAATATGAACTAGGCGACCGAATCCTGTTCGTCGGGCGGGTGTTAAATGAACAGTTCCTGCCGTCGACTGCTGAAACCATCAACGCGAAAGTATCGAGTCAAGAGGGTCGAATTCAGGATGTTGAAATGCAATTGTTGCCCGGCGGCACAGGTCAATATGAAGGGAGTGTCATCGCGTCCCGGACAGGTACGTTTGAAGCGACGATGGACCTGGCTGGCGGTGAAGAATCAGATCGGCTGATTGAACCGATCACCTGGCGGGTCGTCCCGCCCAAAGTGGAATCGAACGCTTTTTGGTTGAACGAAAGCATGCTCAAAGAAATCGCCGCCAAATCGGGTGGACGCTATTTTCGACTCAGTGAAATTGATCAGTTGCCGGACGTGTTACCGAGCCGAGTGCAACGTGTGGCGTTCAACAGTCCTGCCAAACCGCTGTGGGACTGGAACCAGTATTTCAGATATTTGGCCTTTTTGTTGCCGGTGATTCTGTTGACTTTCGAATGGGCATTGCGGAAGTGGTATAAACTGCTGTGAAAACACGATGAACAAACCAATCATCCGTCGCCAATCCCTGCCGCCTGAAATAGCAACGCGGCTGCGCGAGCTGCGCGGCGCGTTGAAACGCTGGGTGTTGGTCAAAGGGACCAGTCGTTGGCTGTTGCTGGTGTTGGCGATCCTCGCGACCGATATTCTGCTGGACCGCTACTTCAAAATGGATTTTGCCCAGCGGCTGATCATGTTGGCCGTGATGGTTTCGTTGGCCGGTGGGTTGTTTTATTGGCGCGTGATTCATCCGTTGCTCAGACGCATTACTGACGATGCCCTGTTGCACGAAATCGAAGCCCGCTATCCGCAGTTGAAACACAATCTGATCAGCGGAGCCCAATTGGCCCGCGATGCAGACCTGGAAGCCAAAGGCGTTTCGGCAGAACTGGCTCGGACCACAATCGATCGCAGCATCGAACTGGCGCGTCAAATGGAATTCGTCGAAACCATCAATCAAAACAAACTGGCAAAAAATTCTGTCCTGCTGGGTGTCGGTTTGCTGCTGGGCGGCGCATTGGCGTTGGGCGTGTTCCAATCCGATTTTTTGCGCATCTGGTTCAATCGAAATGTTCTGCTGTCAGACGATCAATGGCCGCAAGCCACCTATTTGGAAATCGTTGGTGCGAAAGATGGAACGCTGGTGTTGCCTCGCGGTACCGACCATCGGTTAACTGTTCGTGTCATCGAACCGAGTCGCGTTTCGGATGTCGACGTCACAGTAGAGATCGATGGTTCCGCCGGACAGTCAACGCATCAAATGACTCCGACTGGAAAACTCGACGGGCGGGAACATCTGTTTGTGATGCATAATGTCTCTTCGGAGTTGACTTTGCGGGCGCGAGGGGGTGATGACGTAACCCCTGATGTTGCGATCAAGCTAGTTGAACCTCCCGCAATCCTGGATTTACAGATGTGGGCGGTTCTGCCCGACTATACAAAAATGCCGAACCAGAAACTGGAAGGCCCAGGGCCCCATAGTATTCCCGCCGGTGGTCGCATTCGGGGTACGGCCAAAGTCAACAAAACTTTGCAGACCATATCGGTGGTTTCGGAAAGCGTCTCCGTTGATTTGAAGCCGACTGGCCAGCCGCTGGTTTATGATTTGAATCTGCCCGATGGCAATGATGAACTGGCCGGAGGCCAGTACGAATTCCAGCTAGTCGACGAAACGGGACTGGGATCGATTCGTCCCGGCAAATTTGCCGTCAGCATCAAGCAGGACTCGCCCCCCAAAGTATTTGCATCGCTGCTGGGCATCAGTGGGCTGGCCGTGCCGCGCGCTCGGGTTCCGGTATCGTTTAACGTGATTGACGAGTATGGATTGAGAGACGTTTCGTTTCACACGAATTGGAAGAATGCGGAACAAGAAAATGAATCGGGCACAGCCGGCAAACGAGATCTTCCGATCGCAAAATTCACAACCAGCGAGGACGCAGTTCGGCAGCAACAGGACGTGACGGTATTGGATTTGGAGCCGTTCGACTTGTCGGTCGGCACCAGCTTCCGATTGCTGGTTAGAAGTACGGACAGCCGTCCAAGCGAACCGAATTCTGCGGATTCTGCCGAGTTTCTGTTGCGCATTGTGTCTGAGGAGGAACTTCGGGCCGACTTGTTGCGTCGTGAAATAGAGCAGCGCCAGGCGTTTGGTCAGGCATATGAGGCCCAATTGGAATTGATGACCGAATTGCAAGCTTTGGCCGCGACACGACCGTCCAATCAGGCGGAACAGTTTGAAACCGATCAACAGTCAAGGATGATTGCAGTGGCTCGGGATCAGAAGTTGATTGGAACCAGCCTGGACGCAATTGGAAACCGTTTTGAGGAATTTCTGGTGGAGGCGCAAAACAACCGCCTCGACGAGGATGAGCAGAACCTTGCCGGTCTGCAAACGATTGCCGACCGGTTCGAAAACCGTATTATCCGGCCGATCCGAGCGCTCGATGAAGAATGGATCGCGATGGCCAACCGGAATTTAGATAACTGTCGCCGGCTGTTGCACCGCCCGGACGAACTTTCAACGGCGGTTGGCCAAACGACTGAAATCCATCAACGGATTCTTGAAGAAATGAAACAGATCATGGATGCTATGGTCGATTCGGAGAACTTTCAGGAAGTTGTCAACCGCCTACTCGAAATCAAACGTGGCGAAAATCAGATCAAAGAGGAAATCCGGAAGCGCCAACCGGACGAAAACGAAATTTTTGATGAAGAAGATATTTTTGATGATGATTAACCGTTGGATTGATTTGAAGAACTAGACCCGAAAGTTCAGGCAATGAATACAATTGCGAAAACCGGATGTTGTGGTGTCATCGCCAGTCTGATGCTGATTGGATTTCTGCCTTGCGCTGATGCCCAGCCGGTTGACCAACGTCAGCGATCAGAGCTGGGTGTCCGGCAACAGCTGGTAGAGCGAAAAATGCTTGAACTGGAAAACAGTTTTACGGTCATTGCGGAAAAGCTCAAAGATCAGGAACCGGAGCGCCACAAACTCCTGATTCAGGCCTATCAGACAGCCAAAGAAACGTTGATCACCCGGAAAATGGCGGAGGTGACTCAGCTGCTCGACGCGGGACAATTGGACGACGCCGACGCAGCGCTCAACGACGTCATTGACCGGCTGGATGATCTTGTCCGCTTGCTGCTCGACAATCAGTCCAAGCCGCTGGACAAACAGGAGCAGATTGCCCAGCTCGAACAGTGGAAACAGGCCATCGAATCGCTGCACCAGGAGCAGACGTCTCAGCGGAAAGAGACGGGCAAGGTCGCCAACCGGGATGCGGAACTCAAAAAACTGGAAGGGCAAATCAAAAAGCTCGACCAATTGATTGACCGCGAGCGGGATTTGATTGAACAGACAAAACAGACAGAGGGTGCCGGATTGCGCGAGATGGATCGAGTTGCCGACCGGCAATTTGAACTTCGCCAGGAAACCGAGAACTTGGCACGGGAGGTTGCCGGCGATTCAGACACTGACGCCGACAATCGTGAATCGGAACAGGGAACCACACCCGGCGATCAGGGCGATCCAAATTCGAATGACAAAACTGACAATAGTCCCGGCGAAACCCGATCAACTGACAATGAAACCCAAAACGAAAAAGAAAGTGATCCCAAATCAGAGTCGCAGTCGAGTGAGACTGAGCAAACACCTCCGTCACAAGGATCCGGACAGCCACAATCCGGACAGCCACAATCCGGACAG
>JBGSXT010000743.1:0-5581 GCA_041751295.1 Mariniblastus sp. | reverse complement strand
TCCAGATCGCTGTTGAACCCATTCCGAATAAATCCGCCGGATTTCAGCTGCACGGGGCAGGGATCGACCAGTGCCCGCTCCAATTCCGAGCGCAAATCGACACATAAATCAAGTTCGGCGTCAAGTTTCTGCAGCAAGCGACTGTTGCGGCCGGCCAGTTTTGCTTTCAGCGACGGCAGCGTCGCAAGCGTTCGCGCGATGCAGCTGAGTTCACGCGGCGCGCAGCGACCAGTAGTCACGCGCCCCACCAGCCGTTGCAGATCAAAAACCGGTTTCAGTTGGATTCGAATCTCGTGACGCAAGTTCGTGTTGCTGACGAATTCCGCAACGGCATCCTGCCGTTCGCGAATTGAGGCCAAGTCCCGCATCGGCATCGTCAACCACATTCCCAATTCGCGCGAACCCATGGGCGTCACGCAGCGATTCATGACGTCGAACAACGAGCCACTCTGTTCGCCCGTTCGGATGGTGCGACTGATTTCCAAATTGCGCCAGCTTGCCTGATCAATCTCGACGAATGCGCTGGAACGGTAGATTCCGATGTCATCGATATGTGACAGCGTACCATTTTGGATCTCCTTGACATATTGCAAAATCGCACCTGCCGCACGAACCGCTGCATTGTCCTGTTCATCGATTCCGAAACCTTCCAATGTCGCGACTTTCAGCTGGGACAACAGCAGATCCGTCGCGTGTTTTTGGCCGAACGACCAGCTGGGGCGCGAGGTAATGATTCGCTGATCACAGAGCGGTTCCAAGTTATTCCGCTCTGCCTCATCCAGCAGCAGTTCTTTAACATTCAGTTGTGACAACAGGTCAACGAGTTTTGGCTGTTCCACGGTTGCCAGGACAAATCGTCCGGTTGACAAATCGATCCAGGCCAGGCCAAACAGCTTTTTGCCGTCGTGGTTGCTGGAACAGGGAGTGATCGCAGCCAGGTAGTTGCATTCGTTCGGTTCGAGCAGGTTGGCATCCGTGATCGTGCCGGGCGACACGATTTGGCTGATTTCGCGTTTCACTAGACCCTTGGCGGTTTTAGGATCTTCAACCTGTTCACAGACGGCAACGCGATAACCCAACTTGATCAACTTGCCCATGTAGGAATCAAGTTGATGGTACGGAAAGCCGGCCATCGCAACCGCGTTTTCGGACTTGTCGCGACTGGTCAGCGTCAATCCCAGAACTTTGGATACAGTTTCCGCGTCTTCGTAAAACAGTTCGTAGAAATCGCCCATTCGAAAAAGTAATAACGCATCGCCACATTCCTGTTTGGCGCGCGCGTATTGCTGCATCATGGGAGTTTTTTTCATAGCTTTCGAATGTAACAATGCAAATCGGGCTTTTCGAGTGGATGTGGCAAAAACGCGACATTTTCGTTGCAAACCGTTCCGTTAGTAACGCTTGCAAGGGAGATTACGGTCAGGAAAAGGCGGCAAAAAGGAACGGTTTGAATCCACCAAATGTCCCGCGATGCTGGTTTAAGCTGGCTGGGGTAAATATTCGGGCTTCAATTGAAAAAGTTGAGAAAGTATGAGGTTTAGAATCTTGAGTAACGGAATGCTCTTGATATATTGAGACTTGTAAACGTCACTGGAGTAACGTTTCGCTCGCCCCCCCTCGAACGCCCGTTCCTAATCGGGGCTCGGTTCATTCAGTATCTTTGTTTTGCCACTTTTGGAGGATAGCCGTGGATCAACTTCCTATTTCTCAGAACCCGCACTCACAACTTGTCAATCCGTCTCCATTTATCTTTGCCAACATGGGCGAAGACGAATCCAGGAATTTTGATTTCTGGGGCGTCGTCAGCAGGCGCAAATGGTTGCTGTTCCTTGGACTGTTAACCGGCGTAATTTTGGGTGCCCTTTACAACGCCCAAGCAGAAGTTGTTTACGAAAGCAAAGCCAACATTCGTATCGAACCGAAAGACCCGGTTGCATTTCGGGCATCCAATAGCGAATTGATGTTGCCGGATACCGAAAAATTGAACATTCGCCATGATCGTTCGATCGCCCAGTATACGATGATCGAAAACTGCTTGGATAAAAACAATCTGTTTGTTCTCGATTCATTCGCTGCCCTGGGAAGGGAAGAAGTCGTAGAAACTGTCCTTGAGGATTTATCGATTCAGCCGGACAGGGAAGACGAGCTTATTTATGAACTGACCTACCATTCTTCCAATCCGCAGGATTCCGCGATCATTTTGAACAGCGTTATCAGTTCTTACAATGAACGCCTAGAACGTCAGTACGATTCGCAAACTGAGGAGTTTGTACAGGTACTGAAGAGTAGCGAACTGGTGTTCAAAACGGATATGGGAAAAGTCATTGAGGAATTGGAGAAACTGCAGAATCAGATCAAAGATCCTGAGTTGGCAAACGGCTCCACCGTTCATGAGCTGGCACTTATGGATCTGCACCCCGAAATCTCCGAATATAAATCGTTGATGAAGGAATTGATGCTGCAGAAAGAACGTGTCGATCAGGCCATCGCCGGTGGCGAAACGACAATGAAGGATATGGTTTGGAACCTTCGACAAGGGGACAAGATTCAATCCAAGAGCGAAAACCAACTGCTGGTCCAAATGGGGTTCCAAATGGAGCAACAGGCAGCTCAGGCAGATGTCAACCTGCAAACGGCCCTGTTTCGTTATGGGCCGACGCATCCTCTTGTTCAGTCACTTCGGGCTCAAGCTGCCATGTGGCAACATTTTCGCAAGAACGCTCCTGAAGGTGTTGATGTCAACGAAGAAGACAGTGTTATTCTCGGTCGTTTGTCAAACCTGGTAGAAACTCAACTGATAGACCTTGCGTCCAATCTCGAGGCGGCGCAAAACAGCTACGATGAACATTATGCAAAAGCTTCGGAATACCAGCGACTCAAGAGCCTGATTGAAATCAAAGAGCGACAACATGAAGATGTCAGCAAAATGCTTGAACTCGCTGGTCAAAAAATCATGGAGATCGCTCCTGGAGGCTTTGGCACCGGCAAAACTCAAAAGGGTTTTTACTTTACCAACTTGATGTCCGCCCGCGTGGGAGAACAGGTTTGGCCGATCCTTCCTGTATCGCTGGGAATTGGCGGATTGTTGGGGCTACTCAGCGGATTTGGACTCGGATGTCTGGTCGATTTGGCTGACAAGACTTTCCATAATCCAGACGAGATCATGAAGCAGTTGAACCTGCCACTAATTGGTCATATTCCCGTGATCAGCCAAAGCAAACGTTATCTAGTTGAAAATTCGCTGATCGATCCGATCATCTGTACCTATCACCGACCCAAATCGCAATCCTCGGAAGCTTTTCGAGCAATTCGAACGGCTCTGTTTTTCAATACCAAAGGAACGCAGAGTTCCGTGATTCAGGTTACCAGCCCAACACCTGGTGACGGCAAATCCACGATGGCGGCCAATCTGGCGGTTTCCATTGCCCAATCGGGCAAGAAAGTTCTGCTGGTTGATGCCGACATGCGGCGTCCGCGACAAGGTATTACTTTTGGAATAAATTCCAAGGAAGGTTTTGCGACGATTCTAACGGGCCAGACTCAATGGCAGGACGTTGTTTTCGACTGCGAAGAAGTCGAACAGCTGTACGTGATGCCTTGTGGTGCCAAACCGAACAATCCGGCGGAATTGAGCACGTCTCCGCAGGTCAAAGACCTGATCGAAGAACTCCGTGAAGAATTTGATTTCGTGATCATTGATACGCCTCCTTTACTCGCTGTTACCGACCCCTGTCCGGTTGCCGCGCGGGTTGACGGTGTGATCCTGACACTGCGGATCAAGAAAAACGTCAAGATCAGTGCCGAGCGTGCCACCGATATCCTGCGAAATCTGGGAGCCAATATTGTTGGGCTTGTGGTCAATGGAGTTGGTGCACAATCCGGATATGGGTCGCAATACACCTACGGTGCGTACCGGGCTGGATACGCCTATAACGGCTATGGTTATGGCTACGGCTACGGCTACGGTTACGGTGCCAAATACTATGATGACAGTCAGCCTTCTCGGACAGCTCCGAAAAATATCGAAGCTCAGCCCGTCGGCGGACCTCCAACGGAACCTCCAGTGGCATAGCCAATTCTCAGGAATTGGCCAGTCATGTAGGGCATCTTCAATCCTCCGAAGATGCCCTTTTTTATGCGCTTCCCGACATGCTCATAGTCAATCCGGAGAGGGCGTCTGACCCTTTGAACATTTTGCTTGGCAATATCGGAACGAGAGAGGATCAGCCGCTTTTTCGGGATGGCTACTTTAACGCTAGCGTCACCAACAATGGATTTTTTGATGTTGACCTGTTTCTCGAAAAACGACTTTGATACAGTTCCGCGAAATTTCTGGCGTACGACACAATCGAAATTGGATCGCTGTGAATCATTGTCGAATTGCGACCGCATTGGCTTTTACCTGCCTGTTGCTTTGGGGCTGTGCCGAAGGGCCGCTATGGAGAACGGGCAGCTACGTTCCCTGGGCGCGGGAAAAATGGCAGGCCGAAGAAGAGATTGCTCAAACCAGTTTTGAACGAAAACGCCAACTCAATGAAATTGTAGAAAGCGCCAGGGCGGGCACCACGACCGATAAGTCAGACGCAGCCAGTCAACTGGCCGAAGTCATTCAGCGTGATCCCGTGTTGTTAATGCGGCTGCATGCGGTGGCGTTACTCGGACAACTGGACAGCCCACGGGCGATTGAAACGCTGAAACTCGCTAGCCGCGATTCCGATTCACGGGTCAGGCTGGCAGCAGTCAATGGTTGGCAGTCCCAACCAGCAGCGATTGCTGTCGGTCAGCTTCAGGAAATTATCGGCAGCGACACCGACGTCGATGTTCGTCTGGCAGCCACCCGTGCGCTAGGAGAATTTTCCGGTCAGGATGCCGTTAACGCACTGTCGCTGGCACTCACGGATTCCAATCCGGCGATCCAGTTTCTGGCGACAGAATCATTGGAAAAGATCACAGGTGAGAAAATAGGCGTTGATGTGGCGGCATGGCAATCCTTTATTGCCGCACAGTCAGGCGAAACGGCGATCGATCAAACCGCCAGAGCGATTTCAAAATCGTCTGACACCGAATTCAAGACCCGTTAATTCAAATTCGGATATTTGGATGTGGCTGCTGGCCGTTCTGCCGATGTGATCGTTCGATCAGCTTGTCAATGGACCCGCCAGATCGTAAAGTTGTGCGCGGGGTTCAAATTCGCGTTCGGCTACTTCGCTGGATTGGCCCGATGAATTCATTGATGCCGCGTGAATTGAGTTTTTACAGCTGGTTACCATTTGAAACTGATGTCCGTAAGCAAAAAAAAGAAGACCTTTTTCTCGTTCGTTGATTCGGCAATCAAATTGGCGAAAGCGACGGATGCGGATGCGGTGCTGATTCTAATGGACCGGGCAACGGACTGGGAACGGTTGAAACGCAAAAGTTCCAGTTCAAATACATTGGTCCTTGTGGCAACGGCGATTCCGGAAATTGCCGATGCCTCCGTGAAATCGGAGTTATCCACAATTCGACTGGATCTGCCGGAATCCTCGCTCCAGGATCGATTAACGCAGGCAGTCCTGGAAGGCGTAGTATCGGAACATGTAAC
>JBGSXT010000742.1:0-7436 GCA_041751295.1 Mariniblastus sp. | reverse complement strand
ATTATGCTCGCCCCAATAAATTCATGGACAAACTGCTAAATCACGGAATTCTACAGCCGGAAAATCGCCATATCGGGCTGTTGATCAGCGTTCGCAATGAAACCGAGGCCAGAATAGCGATCGGTCATGATATTGATATTCTGGACATCAAAGAGCCAGAACGCGGTTCCCTCGGTCGCCCGGACGCGCGCACCGTCAATCAGATTCTGGCATTCGCCGAAGGCCAATGCGTAAGCATTGCCCTGGGCGAATTGGTTGAAATGTCAACGGAATCGCTGTTGCGGTTTTTCGAAGAAATCGAACCGAACAAGAATATCCGATTCGCCAAAATTGGCCTCTCCAAAATGAAAGACCAGGACGATTGGCGTCAGAATTGGGAGCAGGCAATCAGGTGCCTGCCCGATCATGTTGCACCGGTTGCGGGCGCATACGTCGATCACGAAAAAGCTGCTTCTCCAACAATCGAACAGGTTTTCGAGACCGGCTATCAACTAGGCTGTTGCATGGCATTGGTGGATACTTTCGACAAATCGGCAGGCAGTTTTCTGGAACTCGATTCCATTGAAAACTTCATTCACTATCGGCAATTGGCCAACTCGTTACAGATGGGCTTCGTTTTGGCAGGTTCCGTCGGGATCAGATCGCTGGCGGTGGTTCGAGAAATCGCCCCACAAATTGTCGGTGTCAGAGGAGCCGTTTGTTGCGATCAGAATCGCGAATCGGCGATTGACGTACACGCCTTGAACCGTTTTTCGGAATCGCTCCGATTGCAGACGGCATACTGTTGAAACGCCGCAACTGAACCGAGTCGATTGACGGCTTCAAAATTTTTCCGATCTCAATCCGGTTGAAAACAGTTTCTACAATCTTGCAACAATTGCCGAAAAAAACTTGACATCGAGGCCAAAGGCGTGATATTGGTTTAACGTTAGCTTGATTTCATGTTAACAAACAACGTTTGGTTCGCTCAGGATGAGGAATACGGCAAGGAAGCTGCATCGAGGTCTACTTCAGGAAGGAATTAGCCGTGCGAGATTCCGTATTGGATGCCATCAAACAAGGTCGTTTGGATTTTGAACCGGAAAACATTGGTAACGACGATTTCGATTCGACGGAAGCTTTACCGGGATCTTCGGAAAAAGTCCTGAAGATCGCTGAACGGGTGCAGATTGGGCTGCCGCTGTGGCATTCCGAAGATCGACTTTCCTTTGACGATTCCAAAGATGCGTTGGATTAATGGCAAAATTTAATGTGACCGTTCCGCACGGACTGGATCGAATTGTCGTCGTTGATCGTCTCAAGGGTTTTTCGGAAAAAATCCGGGACGATGGTACGATCAAAATCTCGGACTTGAAGGAAAACTGGGACCACGCCGGAAACCTTGACTTCTCATTCAAAGCCATGGGGTTGGGAATATCAGGGCAAGTGGTCGCGTCGGATCAGGACGTCAAGATCACCGGCAACATGCCATTGGCTGCAGCGATGTTTCGCAGCACCATCGAAACTCAGATCGCCAATAAAGTGCGTGAAGCGATCAATATCTGAATCAGTCGAGCGGCCGCAGTCGGATTTCGTTTAGGACGAATGACTGTCGGACGAATTGCTAATTCGTCCGGCGTGGCGCATGAACGAATTGACAATTCGCCCTACACTTCCTATCCACTGTTTGCCTTATTCCACAGTGACACTTTTCGCCAGGTTGCGAGGTTTGTCGACATCGCAGTCGCGTAGGATCGCAATATGATACGACAACAACTGGAGCGGGATCACCGAAACAATCGGCTGCAGGAATTCGTCAATCTCCGGAATGAAGATCACGTCGTCAGCGACTTCGGCGACCCGTTCATCGCCTTCAGCGGCAATGGCAATCACTGGACCACCCCGAGCCTTGATCTCTTCCAGATTCGACATGACCTTTTCGTAAATGAAACCGTTGGGCATAACAAACACGCTGGGCGTATTTTCATCGACGAGTGCAATCGGGCCGTGTTTCATTTCGGCTGCCGGGTATCCTTCGGCATGCACGTAACTGATTTCTTTCAACTTCAGAGCGCCTTCCAGCGCTGTCGGAAAATTGTAGTGTCGGCCGAGGTACAAAAAGTTGTTGCAGTGTTGATACTTTTTCGCAATCTCTGCAACCGCCTCATTCGACTCCAGCGCCGATTCAATGGCATCCGGGATTTCGCGGATACGATCCATCATTCGCCGACCGGCGTTATAACTGACGTGCCGCAACCGGCCGAAATACAGTGCCAACATTGCCAGGACAGTACACTGCGAAGTATAGGCTTTGGTTGATGCCACACCAATTTCCGGTCCGGCGTGCAGGTAAATTCCGCCATCCGCTTCCTGGGCAATCGAGCTGCCGACGACATTGCAAATCGCCAATGTCTGATGGCCTTTGCGTTTCATCTCCCTCAAAGCACCAAGCGTATCGGCCGTTTCGCCACTCTGAGTAATCGCGAATACGACTGTATCAGGGTCCATCGGCGGATTTCGATAGCGCAGCTCACTGGCGTATTCGACTTCCACCGGAATTTGAGCGATTTCTTCCAACAGATATTCACCCACCAGCGCCGAATGCCAACTGGTTCCGCAAGCGGTCAGGACGATTCTTTTGATCTTGCGCAGCTGTTGGGAAGTCATGTTCAACCCGCCAAAAACGGGTGTCGCATCGTCATCATTCAGCCGGCCACGCATCGCATCCTTAACTGATTTCGGCTGTTCAAAAATTTCTTTCAGCATGTAGTGGTCGAATCCGTCCAATTCGACTTTGCGGGAATCGATTTGTATCTGATGTACGTCATGAACAATGATCCCCTGATCCCGATGGGAGATTTCGAGCGAACCGGCCGTCACGCAGGCGACCTGATGATCCGCCAAATAGACGATTCGATCGGTGTATCCAGCTAAAGGCGAAGCGTCGCTGGCCACAAAGTGTTCGCCTTTGCCAATCCCGATAACCAGTGGACTGCCCAATCGGGCGGCAAAAATGGCATCCGGCCACTGCTTGAAGATTACGGCCAGCCCATAGGTACCGCGCAGCATTTTGATCGCCTCTTTGATCGCGTCAATTCCGGATTGATGGGTTGGCAGTTTGCCATTTCCGTTTTCGGATTGCCGGCTGCAGACAATATCCGTAATCAGATGAGCGACAACTTCCGTATCGGTCTCCGACCTGAACGTGTAGCCCTTTTGGATCAGCCCAGTTCGCAGTTCTGCGAAATTTTCGATCACTCCATTATGGGCCAGCGCCAGAAAGTCATCGCCACCAATATGGGGATGGGCATTGACGATTGTGGCCGCTCCGTGCGTCGCCCAGCGAGTATGGCCGATTCCAATCCCGGAGTCACTGGGGTCTTTGGCAACTTCAAGGGCCAAAGTTGAAATGCGCCCGACCGATTTGATGACGTTGATCGACTGATTGGCATCGATCGTCGCCGTTCCGGCGCTGTCGTAGCCGCGATACTCAAGACGCCGAAGCCCCTCCAGCAAAAATTCCTGGGCCACCCGGGGCCCCACGTAGCCTACGATTCCACACATGTCTATTCCTTGCTTCGTTAACGGCAGAAAATTGGGAAGTCGATATAAAAGACAATTCAACTCAAAGTTACGTTGAATTTCCGAACAATATTGGTGATTTCAGACTCGAAACTTTGCGAAAACGCCATGACGGCGCTCACGATCTCAAGTCCACTGCAACGATTATAACAGTTCAGCCCGGAATCCAGAGCAATTCCCCTCTCCACTTGTCAAAATCGGCATAAATGGGCAACTTGATTCGTTATACTCTTCGCTAGTTGGATGCGAATGGACAGATTTTGAACATGAAGAAATGGAAAGCTGAAATAATCGCGATTGGCGACGAAATGACTTCCGGCCAGCGATTGGACACCAACTCGCAGTGGATAAGCGGACAACTATGTGATCTTGGTATCGAGCCTACTTTTCATACCACCGTCGGCGATAACCTGGAGGACGGAATCACAGTTTTGGCAACGGCCATTCGACGATCGGATCTGGTCATTGCCACAGGCGGCATTGGGCCCACTCTAGATGATTTGACGCGACAGGTTTTATCCCGCACCGCAAATGTCGATTTGGAGTTCCATCCGGAAATCGCGGATCACATCCAAGCGATTTATACGCGGGCCAGTCGTGTAATGCCAGTAAACAACCTGCTTCAAGCTTGGTTCCCGGCCGGCGCGAAAATTATTGCAAATCGTGAAGGGACCGCCCCCGGCATCGATTTGGAATGTTGCGCCGCTGATCGAACGTCCCGGATATTTTCATTGCCCGGAGTACCCTACGAAATGCAGCAGATGTGGGTTGATTACGTGTTTCCAACAATTCGGGCAATGATCGGAAGTGCACGCGTAATCAAGCATCATGTCGTAAGGTGTTTTGGTGCAGGCGAAAGTCAAATTGAGACCCTGCTGGCCGGACTGACGCAGCGCGGACGGCAGCCGCGAGTCGGAATCACGGCCAGCCAGGCAACGATCTCGTTGCGAGTTACAGCGACTGGCAAGGACGAAACCGATTGCCAAAGCCAGATCGGTCCAACCCTCACTTTGATCAAACAGCGACTTGGCGACCTGGTGTTTGGGGAAAACGATGTGACGCTGCAGGAAATTGTCGTGGAACAACTAGCTCGGCACGGTCAGACTATCGCAATCATCGACTTTGGGTTTGGCGGTGCGACCAGCCAATCCATTTCATCGTCCAAACTGGGACCAACAGTACATGCAGGAACCATCGTTCTGCCCGCGCACAAACTGAACGACTGGCTGGGCAGCGATCAGATACCAGATGTTGTAATAGCATCTGCCCAAAAAATTCGAACTGAATTCAATGCTGATATTGGAATCGCGATCGCTGAGCCAATACCCGCATCGAACACGCATTCCACGAAATTTGACATTGCGATTTCCGACAATCAACAAATCGGCAAATATACCCTGAGTCACGGTGGCCATTCTGGCCTGCGCGAATCTCGGACGACGAAACTGATCCTGAATCAGCTCCGAATGCATTTGCGGCGGTAACGCGAGGAACAGCTGAGACGTTGCCAATCAGTGTCGTGAGATTTGGCATGCATGTCCTCGCTCGTAACTTACGCATGGGGTTTTGATTGGCTTGTTGTTAACGCGGGATAAACCTGTTTCTGTCCCGACCGGCTGCGGTTGTATTGCCCCATTTATAGAATCTCGGCGTAATCGGCTTCGATGGATTCGAGATTGAGTTGTCGGAGAAAGCCGGCGTAACACATCCAAGCGGTCAGACCGTGCAAGTCGGCGATTTGCGGCGGCAGGAAAACAGGAGGAGTGACGACACCCTCGGCGACCAGCTGGCTGAGCGTTCGCAAATCCGTCAACGTCGTCTTGCCACAAAACAGCAATCGGATCCGGTCCAAAAGTCCCCGTTTTACGGCCAGTTGAATGTAGTTAAAGACCAGCACGAATCCTTTGACATAGGTCACATCTTTGGTAAACGGCTGGCCATCAGGCGTGCTGCCACGGAAGACCCGGGCCGCACAGGCAAAACTCTCTTCATCGGAAAATCCCTGTTGCTGAAAAAACTTGAAGACCTCCATGAAGTTCGCGCCGTTTTCGGCCATCGCGACTGCGCGAATGCGGTTGGTGACCCGTCGAACCCGATCCGCGTAACTGCGGAACGACAAGTTTTCAACAAAAATGGCCAGGCCCTCCTGGGTAATCGTCGACGAAGGGGGACCTTTGCTCAGGAATGTACAGTAGGGCTGCGCGAGCCCGTTCATGGTCGTGCCCAGATGTACCCAGCCCTCATGGCATTCCAGCAAGCGCAAATCGCGGCTGCTGAACATCGCATCGGATCGTAGCTTGATGTAATTCGAGCCGGCGGCAGCATCCGCCACGATTCCGTCACTCAATTTGACGTGTACCACGTTGGCGGCTCCAGGAATGGATTCATTCAGCCGATCCTGCAATAGCTGCACGGCATCCGTCGCGGAAATATTCTTCTCGTCGAGTGTCAATGCATGGGAATTGTTGAATCGGGTCAAGTCGCCGGCAATCAGTTCGGCGAATTCCGCCATGGTCGGTTCGCCTTGATAAAAGACGTCGTGGGCACTGCCGTAAAGATCGCGCGACCAGCGGGAAAAATCCTTGGTACCGCGGGCCTGAATCATCCGCACGGCATCAGCATATTCCAGCGCCATCCGCCGAATGATTCTGCCAATTGGGTTGTATTCCCCCAGTTGCCGTTTGGTATCAAGCTCGATATCGAGCATTTCAGACAGTTTCTCGGCGGGATTGAACGACAGTCCCTGATCCGCGTAAAAACTTCGATCAACGGCAGGCATCCGCCGGAAATGATTTCGAAAAAACTCCTGACGGACGGCTTCGTTCCATTTGACTGCATCGAGGATTCGAATCGGCTGTTGCGCGATCACCAGTCGATCCGAAAGCTCGCGAATCGTTGCCAATGTTTTTGTGTGATGCACCATCAAACCAGAATTTCCAGAACCGGGTTTCGCTCTTCAACTCCCGACAGCCGCAGATCAAGCCCCTGCCAGGGGACGGTCAATCGGCGATGATCGATTCCCAGAGCATGCAGTATCGTGGCATGTAAATCGTTCACGTGCACAGGTTTCTCGACAATGTTGTAGCCGAATTCGTCTGTCGTTCCGTAAACCATTCCCGGTCTCACGCCCCCTCCGGCCATGAAAATCGAAAAGCAGCGCGGGTGATGGTCGCGGCCGTAATTCTTATCGGTCAGTGTTCCCTGGCAGTAAACCGTCCGTCCAAATTCGCCACCCCAAACGACCAACGTGTCGTCCAGCAATCCACGCTCTTCCAAATCCTGAAGCAGCGCCGCCGTCGGCTGGTCCGTGTCGAGGCACTGTTTCGTCATATGATCCGGCAGATTGTCGTGCTGGTCCCAACCCATATGGAACAATTGGATAAAACGTACATCGCGTTCGGCTAGTCGCCGAGCCAACAAACAGTTCCTCGCGTACGTTCCGGGCTTTGTGACTTCGGGTCCGTATCGATCAAGCGTCGCTTGCGATTCTGTCGAGAGGTCGGCCAGATCAGGCACTGAGGTCTGCATCCGAAACGCGAGTTCGTATTGCTCGATCCGCGTCGCCACTTCCGGGTCCATCGTTCGTTGCAACGTCTGCCCGTTCAGCTTCTGCAAATCGTCCAACATCCGCCTTCGAACTTGCGGCGGACAGCCTGCCGGATTGGTCAAATACAAAATCGGCTCATTGCCGCCGCGCAATTTGACCCCCTGAAACTGACCGGGCAACATTCCACTCCCCCACAGTCGGTCGTACAACGGCTGGCCAGCGGCGCGCCCAGTTCCGCGCGAGATCATCACGATGTAATTCGGCAAATCCTGATTCATCGAACCCAACCCATAGGCCACCCAAGCGCCCATACTGGGACGACCCGCCA
>JBGSXT010000741.1:0-3467 GCA_041751295.1 Mariniblastus sp. | reverse complement strand
ATCCCGACGGGTTGTTTCTGTTCGATCAACGAAAACGAATCCGGCACCCGCGGTGCGATCTCGATTTCCACGGGCTTGCCGTCCCGCAGAATGGACAGCTTAACAAGGTCTTTCTGATTCTGTGCCCATCGCACCATTTGCTGTTCAAGAATGAACAAATCACCCGGCTCATTCCCGTTTATAGCAACGATTTGATCACCAACCAGCAGTTTCGAATCGGCTGCCGGTGAATTTTCCTGAATGGTGGCGACTGGGCCCCATTTCATCACCAGGCCCGTTTCGCGCTGCGGATTGGCACCGACCGTTATCGTGACTTTTTCGACGGATTCACCCTGCTGACGGGCCACCACGAAATCGAGCGGTTTGTCAAAACTTTTGGCCAGGATTCGCTTGAGGTCAAAAACCGAATCGACTTTCTCTCCGTCAATTTCAACGATCAAATCGTTTGTTTTGAATGGCGGAACTGCCTCAGCTGCGGGATGCCCTTTAATCAGTGCGCCTGCTTCAGCGTTGATCTTCGGCAAGGTCGTGGGCGCGATGCCGATCAGTGCCAAATCAATCTGTTCATTCAATCCTGTTCGCGGAGTGACTTTTGCCGTTCTTATTTCAGCAGATCCGGGCAGCGTGTATTCCAATGGAATCGGACTGTCGGCACCGCTCAAAGCAATTTCCTGAGCCAGATCGATAAAACGGTAATAGCCTTCGACTTTGGATTCACCGACTTTCGTGAATTGGGCACCGTACAAATTGGCTTCCCACGCCGGGCCACCGGGTGTCACTTCACCGACGATGGGCGGTGCATAATTGACTCCTGACTTGAACGCAATCGCAGCGAAAATGACCGCAAAGAACAGATTGAAGATCACACCTGCCGAAATGATCGCCATTCTTTGCACGACCGATTTTGCCATGAAGCTGCGCGGATCCAGCTTGTCGCGGTCGACCAAACCAACTCGGTCAATTGGGGCGTCTAAACTATCACTGCCACCAGCTTTTGAGCGCTCTATTTCTTTTTCCATGTTACCGGGGTTGTCGTCCTGCCCGAGCATCTTGACGTAACCTCCCAGCGGCAGGATGCCCACACCATATTCAGTTTCACCCCATTGAAATTTCACCAGCGATCTTGGGATCAGAACCAGATCACCAATTTTGATATCGAAAAAGTCAAACCCGACGTAAAACTTCTCGCATTTCACTCCACAGGCCTTGGCGACCAAAAAGTGCCCCAGTTCGTGAACGAAAATGACAAATCCCAACCCGATCAGCACCTGGGCGATGGCCCACCAAGATTCAACACTGGTCCAGGAAAATGATTGTGCGATTAACAGGCAATCCACTTGTTTATCTCCTCACGAGCCCAAACGTCCTGAGCCAACAGCGCTTCCAGACTGGGGTTCGATTCGTATTCATGATTATCGAGCACCTCGCGGCAGGCAGCCACGATATCGGTGAATGATATTTCTTTGTTCAGGAAAGCTGCAACGGCAGCTTCGTTGGCTCCGTTCAAAACGGCTCCCGTGGTTCCACCCTGTCGGGCTACTTCATAACCCAGTTTTAAAGCCGGAAACCGGTCGAAGTCAGGAGGATGGAATTCGAGGTCCAACCGGCTTTCAAAATCCAGTCTTGGGCAATCACCGGCAATTCGATCGGGATAGGTCAACGCATATTGTATCGGCAATTTCATATCTGGGGGGCTCATTTGGCTGATCACCGACCCATCACAGAATTCGACCATCGAATGCACGATCGATTGGGGGTGGACAACCACCTCGATCTTGGCGGGATCAATGCCGAACAGCCAGCGGGCTTCAATAATTTCGAGTGCTTTGTTCATCATGGTCGCCGAGTCGATTGTGATTTTTGGGCCCATTTCCCAGGTTGGATGATTGAGGGCCTGCTCGACGGTCACACAATTCATTTGCTGTGAATCAAATTCACGGAACGGTCCCCCGCTGGCGGTCAGGATCAAGCGCGATACCTCCGACGAATTGCCATTGCCTGAGTGATTGCCCGAGTGCAGGCATTGAAACAGGGCACTGTGTTCGCTATCGACGGGAATAATTTCGGCACCCGTTTCCGCCGCCAGTTTCATGATCTGGCTGCCGGCGACAACCATGGTTTCCTTGTTTGCGAGGGCGACCCGTTTCCCGTGCCCGATCGCTGCCCAGGTACTCTCCAAACCGGCCCGACCCACAATCGCAGCTACCACAATGTCTGTCGCTTCATGAGTGGCGAGGGCGATGATGCCGGCCTTGCCATACGACACGCTCGTACCCGGCAATGCCGGAATACTTACGTCCGATGCGGATCCACGATCGGAAAACACAACGATTTCCGGAGCGTATTTTCGAGCTTGATTGAGCAACAGCTCGACTCGCGAATGTCCAGTCAGCCCATAAATTCGATACCCTGGCAACGAGTGAATGACCGATAGTGCGTTCTGGCCGATACTGCCGGTTGATCCAAGTATCGCGATGTTTTTTCGGTCAGGCATGGGGCTTTTTGAAAAGACGGAGTTCAAGCGATTCAGTCGTTCTGCCGGGAACATGACATGCGGGCAAATACGAGGCCGAAATAGCCTGGAAATTCAATATTCTGACTGGCATCGGATTGCCTTTTCGACGAATCTCCCAATGATGCAATGTCGCGACAATTGTTGACCGTCGCGAATTGGTTGTCGAAAAATTTCATCATCAATAAAATTTGGAAAAAGTGATTGTCGGCAATAATTTGACTGGGTGAAGCTGCTGACCGGGTTCGCTGCAATTTCAGTGAAACATCGCATTTTAGAAGCGTTTGCCGCTACCGGCAAGGCGATCGCAATGACTGGAAAAAACGACGCAATCGCAATAGATTGGAATATTCGGTTTCGAATTGAGCACTGAAAATCCGTCCAGGCGACTATTACAGGACTTTGGCCTGAATTCTGCACTAATCAATCGTTCATTCGGAAGTGTCGGACAGGTTGAACCGCGGGAAAAAAATCCGAGGCGGGTGCAGCGGTCTGGCAGGCAGGCACGGGCCGAAATGTCCAACCTGAGATGATATTATGAAGCAGCATCAACCTGACGAGTGAACCGATAGATACGATTTTTTAAGCTCCATCTGCTAATCCAAAAAACGATATGGACAATGACACCAGGAAGTCTTCGGACTCGAAAAACAACTCGTCGAGGATCTGGTTCTCGATGATTCTGGTCGTCGCGATCGCGATCGCTATGTTCATGATTCTGAATCAGACTCGAGTCTCGATTTCGTTCTCCGATTTCCAGCGTCTGATGACATCCACCAAGTACGCCGAGGATTCAACGGAACTGGTTGAAGGTTCCGCCGGGATCGAAGTTCAAGAACAGGGTGAACACGGTAGAAAGATCCGATTCTCCAGTCCCACGAAGCTGGAAGTGGGTCAAAGTCGGATCACAGGTCGCGTTCGAATGAAAGTGCTCGACGGCAAGGGTAGTGAAAAC
>JBGSXT010000740.1:0-7065 GCA_041751295.1 Mariniblastus sp. | reverse complement strand
TCCCGTCGTGTTGGCGTCCAGCCGATGTGTCATCCGAATTTTCTCGCCGGGGTAAACCGCGTTCAGAATGTAGCTGAGCGAGTTGCGATTGAAGCGGCCACAGGGGTGCATCGGCAACGGTGCCGGTTTGTCCACAGCGATCAGGTATTCATCTTCGTAAATCAATTGGATATCGACGTTTACTGCCGGTTCAATTGAGCCAGCCAGCAAATGGACCAGCCTTTGGCCGGCCCACACGATGGATCCCGATTCAACTGGCTGGTTTTTAAATAGAATGCGACCGGCCGCAATTTCGTTGTTCCAATATCCGTTTTCAACATGCGGATGATAGTCGTCCAGGAATTGCTCAATCTTCAATCCCTCAAATCGAAGGGGCACGTTCAGTGGTCGATGATTGTCGTAGGCCTGCATTCCTGGCAGTGGGTCGCAGAAAGCATGAATTTGACTGTTGCGATACCGAATGCGTTGCTGCGCGATTTCCGTCGGCGAACGATAGCAATATGGGCAATGCTGGCCGGCCACATATTTTTCCGATTGTTGATCCGGCTGCGATAACAGATGCTGACAGACGTAACATTGGCCGGTTTCCGTTTCGTTTAATTGCGGATCGACGGCGACTCGTTTGTCGAACACGAAACACTCGCCGCGATAATGAGTGCCACCGCAGACTGCGAAGTACTGCAGAATGCCACCATCCAGTTGATAAACGTTTGCAAATCCCTCGCGTTCCATCAGCGGCCCGGCTTTTTCGCAGCGGATGCCTCCGGTACAAAACATGACTAACGGTTTCTGCTTGATTGAATCTGGCAATTCCCTGACCGCAGTCGGGAAATTACGAAAATTGTCGATTCCAATCGCTCGCGCACGTTCGAAGGAGCCAAGACTGATCTCGTAATCGTTGCGGACATCGAGCAACGTAACGTCCCGACCTTCATCCAGCCATTGCTTCAGTTGCGATGGTTTCAGCTTCGGACTGGTCCGAGTGGATGGTTCGATTCCGTCAACACCGAAGGCGATGATCTCCTTTTTTATTCGCACCAACATGCGAGTAAAGGGCTGCTCGGCGGACTCACTCTCCTTGATCGGCAAACCGGCATATTCGGTTTGCGAATGGAAAAAATCGCACATCGAATTGATATTGCTTCGTAACCCCGCCACAAATAGGTTGATGCCTTCCGGACTCAACAAAATCGTTCCTTTCAGGTTCAACTCTTGACACCGTTGCAGCAACTCCAATCGCCGATCTGCAAGCCGTTCGAGACTTACGAATTTATACGCTGAAATGTTGACGAATTTTGTGTTCAAATCGCCTTCGATAGAATCTCGCAATTCGACCGCAGTTGGAATCATAGTTGGTGACCTGGATTTATTGAATTGTTAACGCTTTCGCCGGTGAACGGTTGACCCCAACGGATGATACCCAACGGATGATGCGAAACTGTTGGGGACAACTGTTGCACGCTGCCAAACAAGTTTACGGTCGACTGCATTGGTAACAATTTTCGCTGGGTGTGTAAAGTTTGCGGAATTGACAACCGTGATTGCGTTTTCGGGCTGGCAAGATAATATTTCCTCTGGATTTTGGCGGCGGAGATAGATAGCAGGGTTTTTGCAAAAAATGTGCATTTTTTTGGGAATAGTCTGTGAAAAAATTCACGAAGTCAGTAGAATTCGAGAACGGATCGGGCCGAAAGCAGGTCCAACAAAGCCGATGTTGTCGACAAATCAACGCCTATTTTGAGATTACATGCCGTACGAAATAAAAAAAGGGCTCAATCTTCCGATTGCCGGTCGACCTGTTCAGGCGATCGAACCCGCACGGCCGGTCAGCCAGGTCGCCCTGTTAGGCGATGATTACATCGGAATGAAACCGACGCTGCTGGTAGCGCCGGGCGACCGCGTCAATGTTGGCCAGCCGGTTTTCGAGGACAAAAAAACGCCAGGGGTGATGTACACGTCTCCCGGTTGTGGAACCGTAGCTTCAATCAACCGGGGCAAAAAACGCAAATTTCTTTCGTTGATCATCGATCTCGATGGGGGCGAATCAGTTGCTTTCAAACAATTTGATTCGTTGCGGGACATTGATCGCGAAGTCGTACAGAAACAGATCGTCGATTCAGGACTGTGGTCTTCGTTTCGCAAGAGGCCCTATTCCAAAGTGCCGGTTCTCGATACCGAACCGCATTCGATTTTCGTTACGGCCATGGACACCAATCCATTGGCGGCCGAACCGGAATTGATTGTCAGCGGTCATTCCGAAGATTTTGTCAGCGGGTTAACGGCGATTAGCCGTTTGACTTCGGGCAAGACGTTTGTTTGCACGCGGAATGACTCGCGCATTCCTGGTCGGGATATTCCTAACGTCATATTTGAACAGTTTCAGGGGCCACATCCGGCTGGATTGCCGGGGACGCACATTCATTTGTTGGATCCGGTTGGTCCCCAGAAGACGGTTTGGCAAATCGGATATCAGGACGTGATTGCGATCGGACATTTGTTTAACCGCGGTCGCTTCATGACCGAGCGGGTTGTTTCCGTGGCCGGTCCCCGCGTGACCAAGCCGGGACTTTACCGCACACGTCTGGGTTGCCGCATCGAGGATTTGACGGTTGGCTTGATCGAGGGGGGGGCAGACACACGATTGATTTCCGGTTCGGTACTTTGTGGCCGAACGATTGTCGCACCGACAAATTTCCTCGGTCGGTACGATTTGCAGGTCACTGCATTGGAAGAAGGAAATAAACGTGAATTTCTCGGCTGGCAAAAGCCTGGATTTGACAAGTTTTCGGTCACTCGGATTTACGCCGGTGCTTTGGCTGCGGGCAAGCGATTCAACATGAACACTAATCTGAATGGCAGCCGACGATCGATGGTTCCCGTTGGGACCTACGAGCGTGTCATGCCCTTGGATATCCTGCCGACGCAATTGCTGCGGGCTTTGATCGTCAAGGATACAGATCAGGCTCAGGCTTTGGGTTGTCTGGAATTGGCAGAGGAAGACTTGGCACTATGCACATACGTTTGCCCCGGAAAATATGATTACGGCTCGATCCTGCGGGATAACCTGATCCAGATCGAAAAGGAAGGTTAGGCATTCATGTTGAGAAAGTTGTTGGATCGCATCGAACCGCTTTTCCATCCCGGCGGCAAGCTGGAAAAGCTTTATCCGCTGTACGAGGCGAACGATACGTTTCTGTTCACACCAGCTGACGTCACGTCGGGGTCGACTCACGTTCGCGATTCGATTGATACGAAGCGGATGATGAGCATGGTGATCGTCGCGTTGATCCCCTGTATCTTCATGGCGTTCTACAATACGGGCTTTCAGGCGTTAAGGGTAATCGCTTCTGGAACCAGTGTGCCGACCAGCGAAACTCTATTCGATGCATTGTGGACGGGCAATTGGCGATTTGATGTGCTGAGATATTTTGGGGTGCTCAACGATAGCTACGCAGCGACTGATCCCGGCAGCTTTTTGAGTTTGGGCAGTATGGCGGACAGTCTGCTGTTTGGGGCATTGTATTTTGTTCCCATTTATCTGGTCACGATGATTGTTGGCGGCCATTGCGAATTGATCTTCAGCGTGATTCGCAAGCATGATATCAACGAGGGGTTTCTGGTCACGGGTATGCTGTTTCCATTGACGTTGCCGCCGACCATTCCGTTGTGGCAAGTCGCTCTGGGGATCGCTTTCGGCGTAGTGATTGGAAAAGAGGTATTTGGCGGAACGGGGCGAAACTTTCTGAATCCGGCTTTAACGGCTCGCGCCTTCCTGTATTTTGCCTATCCCAAACAGATCAGCGGTAACGGTGTATGGACAGCGATCGATGGTTATTCGGGTGCCACAGCACTGGGCAAAATCGCGGAATCCGAGCCTGGTCAGTCGACAGCGCAGATCGTTGGCAATCTTGATGCACCGCTGACATCGACGACTTGGTGGGATTGTTTTATCGGCAACATTCATGGCTCGATGGGTGAAACATCCACTTTATGTTGTTTGATCGGAGCTGCGATACTGATTTTCACGCGAATCGGTTCGTGGAGAATCATGGCCGGGCTGCTGCTCGGCATGAGCATGCTCTCGACCTTGTTTTGGATGGCTTACGATGAGCCTGTCATGCGGATCCTGCCCCATTGGCATCTGGTTTTGGGCGGTTTCGCATTTGGTACGGTGTTCATGGCGACGGATCCGGTTTCCGCATCGATGACCGAATCGGGAAAATGGGTTTATGGTTTTTTGATCGGCATGATGACGGTGCTGGTTCGATCGGTGAATCCGGCCTTCCCGGAAGGAATCATGCTGGCGATTCTGTTTGGAAATGTCTGTGCGCCGCTAATTGATTACTTCGTCATAGCGGCCAACATCAGTCGAAGGAAGGACCGTTATGCAGCGCGATAGCATTTTCAATACGTTTTTGATTGCGATCATCATTTGTCTCGTTTGCTCGTTCCTGGTTTCCAGCGCGGCGGTCGGGTTGCGGCCTTTGCAGCAGAAGAATGCCGAGCAGGATCGCCAGAAAAACATTCTCGAGGCCGCCGGCTTTACAGCGGATGATATCCGTCAGGCGGGTGGCGTTTCCGATCTCTTTAAAGCCCGAGTGGAGCCGATTGTGATCCAACTGGAGACGGGCAAACAGGACGGTCTTGACCAGATTGTGGAGTCCGACGAAAAGGACGCGATCAAGAGCGTTGATGATGCGATTGAATCTTACAACCAGATTGAAACGGCCCGTCAGAACCTGGCTGGACTGGTCACCCAATTCGAAAGCCGAAAAGATGACATTGCCGGAATCAGTCGCGTCGAACGGTTTTCGCATGTGTATCTGATCAAAGGGGAGGACGGTTCGATACAAAAATATGTCTTTCCGATTCGTGGCAAGGGACTCTGGTCAGTCCTAAAGGGTTTTGTCGCGGTTGAGAATGACTTTCAGACGATTGCCGGTTTGACGTATTACGAACACGGCGAAACGCCTGGCTTGGGCGGCGAGGTCGATAACCGGGCCTGGAAAGAAAAATGGAAGGGTAAAGCGATCTACGACGAAGCGGGAGTAGTTGAAATCGAAGTCATTAAAGGAATTGCCGAGGCGGATCAGAAGTTCGCGGTGGACGGTCTTTCGGGAGCAACGATCACATCCCGAGGTGTCACCAACATGTTGCATTTCTGGTTCGGGCCGCGTGGATTTGGTCCGTACATCAAAAATCAGAAAAATGAATCGCAGGTAACCGCAGGAAATTCGAGCGGAGAAAACCAATGACAAAAAAAGCGAGTGTTAAAGAACTGGTATTCGACCCGATCTTTAACACCAACCCGATTACATTGCTGGTGCTGGGAATCTGCTCGGCACTGGCCGTGACGACGCGGTTGGACAAATCGATCACGATGGCCATCGCCGTTACTTTTGTGACGGCTTTTTCCAGCGCCGGTGTGGCGCTAATTCGCAATTACATTCCCAGCAGTATTCGAATCATCGTTCAGATGACGATCATCTCGTAGCTTGTGATCCTCGTCGATCAGTTTCTCAAGGCGTTCAGTTATGGCTTGAGCAAAGAGCTTTCCGTTTTCGTCGGGTTGATTATCACCAATTGCATTGTGATGGGGCGGGCAGAGGGGTTCGCCATGTCCAATTCAGCCCGCGACAGTTTTCTGGATGGGATCGGCAATGGTCTGGGATACAGTCTGATTCTGGTGATCGTTGGATTCTTTCGCGAACTGTTTGGCAGTGGCAAATTGCTGAACATCACCATCATGCCGTTGGTCAGCGATGGCGGCTGGTATGAACCCAACGGGTTGTTGCTGCTCTCACCCAGTGCATTTTTTATCATTGGCATCTGTATTTGGGTGCTGCGATCCTGGAAAACCGACCAGATCGAGGAGGCGTAAACGATGAATTTCCTGTTGGATCAATTCCGGCTGTTTCTGAACGAAGCGTTTGTCGAGAACCTCGCGCTGACCTATTTTTTGGGCATGTGTACGTTCATTGCGATTTCGAAGAATGTGAAAATGGCGATTGGACTGGGGATTGCCGTGATCGTGGTCCAGGCAATTACGGTACCTGCTAATAATCTGATTTATCGACAGATTCTAGTTCCGCTCGAACTCGAGTTTCTCGGTTTGATCTGCTACATCGGGGTCATCGCGGCAATCGTGCAAATTCTGGAAATGACTTTGGACAAGTATTTTCCGGCCCTGTACAACATGCTCGGAATTTTTCTGCCATTGATCACCGTCAATTGTGCCATTCTGGGTGGAACGCTGTTCATGGTGACCGACGATCTGAAGTTTTTCGAAAGCGTCCGTTACGGAATTTCGTCGGGCTTCGGTTGGGCGATCGCGATCGCGACATTGGCTGGGATTCGGGAAAAATTGAAATACAGCGATGTTCCGCCTGGACTGCGCGGATTGGGCATTACCTTCATCATCGTCGGACTGATGGCGCTTGGATTCCTGGCGTTCAGCGGAATTCAACCGTAAAACCGGCCCGTGTTAATCCGATTCATTGAAAAGCAAAATACAGAATTCTTGAGACACTCTGATGGAACAATTGGTTGAGGTATTTCTGGGCGTGGCGCTGTTTGTCGGCACGATTGTGCTGTTGGTGGGGCTGATTCTGTTTGCTAAGTCGTTCCTTGTCGCCAGTGGCAATGTAAAAATCCTGATCAACGGCCAAAAAGAAATTCAGGTTCCCGTGGGGGGTAAGTTGATGGGCGCCTTGGCCAATGAGGGAATTTTTGTTTCTTCGGCCTGTGGCGGTGGTGGTACCTGCGCCCAATGCAAGGTCAAGGTATTCGATGGCGGTGGCGAAATCCTCGAAACCGAAAAGGGGCACATTAATAAACGTGATGCCCGAGAAGGGTGCCGTCTGTCTTGCCAGGTTGCCGTCAAACAGGACATGAAAGTCGAGGTTCCGGAGGAAGCATTTGAAACCAAAAAATGGGTCTGCACGGTTCGCTCCAATGGAAATGTCGCAACGTTTATCAAGGAATTGATTCTCGAATTGCCAGCGGGCGAGGGAGTGGCGTTCAAGGCCGGTGGTTTTATTCAAATCGAGGCTCCGCCGCATGAGG
>JBGSXT010000739.1:0-2839 GCA_041751295.1 Mariniblastus sp. | reverse complement strand
TGATCTTATTCGTGGGCCGGTCGGGGAAGTCGCCTGTTTCCGCGTAGTCTTTGATTCCATAGATGAAAATAGTTCGTGGTTCGCTTGTCGCCGGTAATTCGAACGTGCCATTTTCATCAGTTTTTCTTTGCTGCAGCCGCTCGCCAACACTCTGCCACTGAAAACTCATTTGGCTGTAATCCTGCCCGTCAGCGATAGCGACCGCGAGTGCGCCGACCAGGGGATTACCGTTGGTGTCGACGACCGTGTACTTGATTGACGGTGCTTTTTGCATTTTCAAATCAAGCGACTCGGGGATTTTGCCTCGATCAAAGCCCGGAGTTGAAATCGTTCGATAGCCATCGGCTTCGACCGTCACACCGTACGTTGCCTCAGGGCGATTGATTTCAATTTCGAAAGTTCCCTCTTCGCCTTTCACCGAATCGGTTCGCAATTCCTGAATCCACCCTTCGTTGCCGTGCATCCGGGGAATGACCGTGAACGCCTGGATTGGACTCCCAGCTTGATCGGTCACTTGGCCGCGAAATTTAACAGGGCGCTGCAGCGTAATGAGAATTGCATTATCTGATGCTGTTAACGTTTCGGAGTGGCTTACGAACCCTTCGCAGTTGAAAGAATAAGTGACCTTGTCCTCGGGGGCCCAATTCCAGACGAAAACGCCTCGCTCGTCACTTCTGATCGGGATTTTTGTGTCCGGGTCGGTGTCTCTTCGGGGCGGAACGTTGAACAATGCGGAAGTATCGCGCCACCTATCGATGTTGACGCGAACGTTTGAAACAGCAACTCCGTTGACGTCCTGGAATTGGAATTGAATTTGCTTACCGGGCGCTAACACAAACTCCGTCTCTGCCATATCGGGACCGACTTTCAGTTCTACCGTATCGGGCGAAAAGCCTGGCGCGAAAACCGTAATCCTACCTGTTCCATCGGGTTGCGGAGGAGTCTCGAACTCTCCTTCATCATCGACGATAACAAAGCCACCGTTAGCAGACATCGGGCCATGCCCCCAAACGATCATCGCACCTTTAACCGGATCGCCAGTTTCATCGATCACGCGGCCGCTGACGCTCGATGTCGAAATAGTCCTGAGCGGGTTGACGACGACTTGTGCGACCAATGGCCTGGCTGTCAAGTGATTGCCACTTGCGAAAACAGTGGTCATGGCAATGAATAGCGCCAGATTTCGAAAGCGAATACATTTGGGAATTTTCAATGGACCGCCTCGCCAGATATGCACATTGGTAATCGTGGTGTTCGTTCCGTCGTCGAAACCGGATTAACGAAAACCACAATGGGATTGCAGTAGCGGCTCTGAATTATAATTCAATTGGATCCAATGAAAATCAGGCCTGAACCGGATCGGCGGCGCCCTTGACGATTTTGGGAATTTCATCAGCGACTTTGTACGGATCCGCATTGGGTGCCAGCAACGTTCTTCTCCATTGAAAGAACGGGTTCGTCGCATTGCTGTCGGGCGTTAAGCCGATCGCTTATACTTTCGTTTATGAATGTCGAACTAAAGTCCGCAAATTCGATCGCCGTGACACTTGGATTGCCGCTCAGGCAAGTTCAACCGGCGATCGAGCTGCTAACGGCCGGCAACACGATTCCGTTTATCGCCAGGTACCGCAAAGAAGCGACCAACAGCCTGAACGAAATTGCTTTACGCGCGATCGAGGACGAGCTAGAACGTTTAAACACGCTGGCGGCGCGCCAAGCGACGATTCTGAAAAGCGTGGCCGAGCAGGGTGAATTGACGGACGCATTGCGGTCTCAGATCGAAACATGCTGCGACCTGCGGACACTCGAGGAGATCTATTTGCCGTTCAAACCCAAACGACGCACGCGAGCTACGATCGCGCGCGAACAAGGTCTGCAGCCGCTGGCGGATCTGCTGCTTAAACAGGAGAGGCTCAATCAATCACGCCAGGCCACGTTGCAACCGTATGTCAATCCTGATGACGGCGTGCCTGATACCGACACCGCTTTGCAGGGTGCCCTCGATATTATTGCGGAAGGTTGGTCCGAAGTTGCCGAGACGCGTCAATGGTTGCTCGGCCAGGCGATGCAGTTCGGCAAGGTCGTTTCCAAAATCAAAAGAGGCAAAGAAACGGCAGAAGGTGCTGACAAGTTTGAGCAGTACTTTGACCGGCAGGAAACGATCGCGCGGATCCCGGGACATCGCGTCTTGGCCATGTTACGCGGGGTTTCCGAAGGCATCCTGCGAGTCGGTATCGAATTGGACGGATCGCGTGAGCTGTCGGAACTGAATCGACGGCTTATTCATAATCGCCAGTTCGAGTTCTTCGATGATTTAATTGAGTGCGTCGCCGATTGTTATGGGCGACTGTTGCTCCCGGCGACGGAATCGGCCGTCCTGGGACAGCTGAAAGAGAAGGCCGACGAAGAAGCGATCGGGGTCTTCGGCAGGAATCTGCATGAACTACTGATGGCGGCACCGGCTGGGCCACGCGTGACCCTCGGTATCGATCCCGGTTTTCGAACCGGTTGCAAAGTCGCTTTGGTCGACGGAACCGGGCAATTTTTAGCGAACGCCGTGATCTATCCGACCCCTCCAAAAAATGATACCGCTGCGGCCGGCGTGGTATTGCTGAAATTGATTCAAGAATACGATGTCGAACTGATTGCCATCGGGAACGGAACCGCTTCCCGTGAAACCGATGCGTTTATCGGAACCTTGATCAAAGACCATGGTTTGGACGTCACGAAGGTGATGGTCAGTGAATCGGGGGCTTCGATTTATTCTGCCAGCGATTTGGCCGTCAAAGAGTTTCCGGATTTGGATATCACGGTTCGCGGCGCGATCAGCATCGCTCGG